>WFRT01000244.1 GCA_015486445.1 Pseudomonadota bacterium
AGCCCGCCCCGCCAGCGGCCGGCGCCGGCGGAATCGGTCCAGTATTCATGCTGCAGCAGCAGGTGCGGAGTCTGCTGTTCAAACATTTCGTAATCCTGGTCAAGAATCCCGCCGGAAGCGTCGATCATGCCGATATGGTCGTAGCCGTCGCACCCCTTAATGGCCCCGGAGCCGCCCTTGAGCCCCATGAAACCAATATCGACATAAGCCTGGTTTTTACGGGGATCGATGCCGGTGGTCAGGGCGCAGAGCAGTTCGTTCCACTCGGCCGTGACCCGTTCCGGGATCACCTGGCTCAAGGCCCGCATGATGGCATCGGCGTTGTTGGGGCAGAGATGGTTGCCGTAGGTGGTGGCGGCGGCGTAACGGGCGTTGAGAATCGTGCCTTCGGGAATGATGATCTCAAGCGGCCGGATCATGCCGTCGTTATGGGGGATGTCGGGGTTGACCATTTGCAGAAATGTAAGAATTGTCGCCGAAGCACTCGAGGTGTAGGTGCCGTTGACAAAACCGGGGGTCTGGGGGTCGGTGGCGGAGTAGTCGAAACTGATGCCCTCTTCGGAGACCCTGATCGAGACCCTGATCTTGTAGGTGGAACCGGGATTTTTACCGTCATAGAAAACCGTGCTCTCGCCCCGGTAGACCCCCGGCGGGATAGTCCTGATCTCGGCCCGCATCATCTTTTCGGTGGAATCGAAGAGATGCTCCTTGTGCCGTTCGAAAACCTCGATGCCGTAACGCTCGACAATCGCCAGAAGCCCCCGCTCGCCGACCACGCAGCTGCCGATCTCGGCCTTCATGTCCTCGGCCACGATCGGCAGACGGATATTGGCGAAAATCAAATCCCAGACATCCCGGCGCAGCTTGCCCCGCTCGTAGACCTTGACCGGGGGAATCCGCAGGGCCTCCTGCCAGACTTCGGTGGCGTTCGGGTTGTAGCCTCCCTGGACGGCCCCGCCGATGTCGGCCTGGTGCCCCTTGCAGGCGGCCCAGCCCACCAGGGCCCCGGCCGAAAATATCGGCTTGAAAACGGCGACGTCGTTGTTCTGGTTGCCCATCGAAAAAACGTCGTTGTGAAAAAAAACATCGCCGGGATAGATCTCGTCGCCGAAATAGTCGATGATATATTCACAGACCGGGGCCAGAGAAAAGGCCAGGATCGGCAGGTTCTCGGTCTGCTCGAGCATCTTGCCCCGGGCATCGTAAAGACCGGTGACGAAATCCTTGGCCTCGCAGAGGATCGGGGAGCGGGTGGTCTTTTCCAGGGCGATGCTCATCTCGTCGGTGATCGCTTTGAAACGCCGCCTGAGTATGGAAACCAGGACCTTGTCGATGGCGACAGCCGGCATAATCTCCTCCTTTACCAGGCATCCCCGGAGGCCGCCTTCCGGCCGCCGGGTCGGCATGGTGGTTTTCCTTAAAACAGTTTCACGCGGGCAGAATCCGGGCCGTAATCTCGGCCTCACGCTCCTTGAGATAGACCGTGTAGCTGCCGAAGCAGTCGACCATGACATTGTATTCCGGGGTGATGAAGGCCGAGGTGTTGACCTGCTCGAGGATGGCCGGACCGGCGACCCGGTTGCCGAATTCAAGCTCCAGGGCATCGAACACCGGCACCTCCCGAAACTCGCCGGCCCCGGGAATAAACACCGGCCGGTGATTTTTGTAGGCCCGGTCGGGATTTTCACCGGCATAACTCCTGCGGCTGAAAACCGGTTTTTCGGTTTTGCCGATGCAGACCAGGCGCAGGTTGATCAATTCGACCGGGGTTTTTTCCTCTTCCAGGGAGTAACCGAACAGCCGGTTGTGAACCGGGTGGAAGGCCGCCCCGATGGCTTCCCAGTCCGCGTCGGCGACCACCGCGGCCGGAATTTCGACGGTTACCTCGTGGTATTGTCCGAGATAACGCAGGTCGAGGGTATAGATACGGGTGATCTGTTCTTCGGCAATCCCGTCCTGGGCCAGGGCCCGGCGGCCTTCGTCTTCCATCTCCTTGAAAAAACGCTTAAAACGCCGCCCGTCGGCCTGG
>WFRT01000245.1 GCA_015486445.1 Pseudomonadota bacterium
CCGGGGCCGGGGAAGACGAGGTGAACCAGGGCCGGGAAAATCATCAGCAGGCCGAAGATAAAGAGCAGAGAGCCGAGGTGGCTGAGAATCGTCAGTCCGGCAACCGCCTTCCTGATCATGGCAGTAAAATCTCCTGGCCGGCATGATTACGGCGGCGTTTGGTAAAGCCGCGAGCGGAGCGCCGGGGGCCGCATAAAGCACCGCTTTCCCGGCTGCAGCCGGTGCCGGCCGCCGGGGAAATGGTTTTTTTCGAGCGTTCAGGAGGCTTCCAGCCCGTGGCGGAAGGCTTCCAGGTTCGGCCGGGCGAATTTTTCCCCGGAGATGGCGGCGATGGTTTTTTCAACCGCCTCCGGGCCGCAGAAAAGCAGCTGTTTGGCGACCCCGAAGCCGAGCAGGACCAGGTTGGCAAAGACCGGTGAACCCAGGGCCGTGGCCCGGGCCGTGGCATCGAGGTTGAACCACTCTCCTGGTTTTGGGGTGTTGACCAGGGGCCGGACCCCGGGCCGCAGGAGATGGCCGTGAACCGGCAGGTTGTCGGGGTGGAGAAAGATGCCGACGTCGGCCTGGCGGCTGCGCACCAGGGGACTCTTGAACTTTCCGACCTTGATTGTCGAAATCACCGATCCCCCCCGCTGGGCCATGCCGTGGGTTTCCGAGGTCAGGGTTTCAAGCCCCATTTCAATGCCGGCCTGGGCGATGATTCGGGTCAGGAAAAGGGCTCCCTGGCCTCCCATGCCGCTGACGATGATCTGTTGCTTCATGACCGGTCCTCCCGGTTTTCGCTGATCGCCCCGGCCGGGCAGACCTGGATGCAGACCCCGCAACTGACGCAGAGGACCGGGTCTAAGCGGGCCTTTTTATCCTCCGCATCGAGGCTGATGGCCGGGCATTCGAAACGCTCAACGCAGATGCCGCAGCCGGTGCAGCGGTCGGCGGAGAATTTAACCGGTATCGGCCGAGGCCGGGCCTTGGGGTTGCTCCGGTCCATCAGGCACGGGCGGCGGGCGATAATCACGGCCGGGCCGCCGTCGGGCCGGCGGATGTAGCGGTCGGCCTCTTTGAGCCGGAGGGAAAGGTTCTCAATGTCGTAAGGATCGCAGATCTCCATGAAACCGATGCCGCAGGCCTTGACCAGGTCTTCGATTACCACCCGGCCGCCGGGGCTGCCGTCGGCCAGGATGCCGTGTTGCGGGGTTGGTTGCTGACCGGTCATGGCCGTGGTCGAGTTGTCGAGAATGGCGACGATGATCCGGGCCTTCTGGACGACGGCGTTGACCAGGGCCGGGAGGCCGGCGTGGAAAAAGGTCGAATCTCCGATCGTCACCACGACCGTGGGGAAATCGTTGCCGTCCTGGGCGTAGGCCCGGTAGAATCCGGCCCCCTGGCTGATGCAGGCCCCCATGCAGTGACAGGTGTCGACCGCGCCCAGGTTAAGCCCCAGGGTGTAGCAGCCGATGTCGCTGGGAAAGATGCCCTTGGGAAAGGTCTTGCGGATCGTGTAGAAAGAGGCGCGGTGGGGACAGCCGGGGCAGAGCGAGGGTCGCCGGCCGCGGGCCGGAGCCGGGGCCTTTTCCAATGTGGCCGGGGAGAGGTCGAGAAAATCGACCAGGACGGACTGCAGGAGATCCGGGGTGAGTTCGCCGTGGCCCGGAACCGTGCCGTCGCGGCGGCCGTGGATGTTGTGGCCTTTAAGCTGCATCTCGATGACCGCGTCGGTCTCTTCGACGACCAGGATTTTTTCGTGGGTTTTGGCCAGGCTGTGCGAGAAATCGGCGTGCAGGGGGTAGGGCAGGCGAACCTGGTAGAGGGTCACCTGGTCGGCCAGCCCCATTTCATCCAGCAAATCGGCCAGGTTGGCATAGGCGATTCCCGCGGCAACGATGGCGCACCGGGCCCGGTGCGGCCCCTGGGCCCGGGGATAAAGATCTTTTTCCCCGGCAATCCGGGCCAGTTTCCGGTTGAGTTCGGCATGGAGGCCGGGAAGGAAGGCCGGGGTCGCCACCCAGCGGCCGGGGTTTTTTTCGAAGGCGGCCCGGCGGCCCGGGTCGACGGGCCGGCGCAGGGTGATGTTCTGGCGGGAGTGACAGATCCTGGTGGTCGGTCGCAGCAGCACCGGGAGTTCGTAGCGCTCCGAAAGTTCCAGGGCCTCGGTCACCATTTCCCGGGCTTCGGCCGGGGATGAGGGATCAAAAACCGGGGCCTTGGCGAAGAGGGCGAAAAGGCGGGTGTCCTGTTCGTTCTGGGAACTGTGGGGGCCGGGGTCGTCGGCCACGACCACGACAAAGCCGCCCTTGACCCCGATGTAGGTCGAGCGGGCGAAGGGGTCGGCGGCGACATTGAGGCCGACCTGTTTCATGATGACGGCGGCCCGCTTGCCGGTGTAACTGGCGGCCAGGGCCGATTCGTAGGCGACTTTTTCATTGGTCGACCACTCGACATGGAGAGGTCCGGCCGCGTCTTCGAGATTGTCGACCACCGCTTCCAGGACTTCCGAAGAGGGGGTGCCGGGGTAGGCCGAGATGAAGCTGCAGCCGGCTTCGACCAGGGCCCGGCCGATCGCCTCGTTGCCCATTAAAAGTTTCTCTGTCATCGCTTGTTCCTTAAAGCTTGAAATGTGCTTGTCAAAACACTGAACCGTACCCGTCAGATAACAGAGCAACGGGAAAAATGCAAGCCGCGGCCGGCCTGGGAGCCGGGTCGCAAGACGCGATTTTACCCCGGTTTGTCAACCCGGGCCGGCGGGTGGGAAAAGGGCTGTGAAAAAACCTTTTTAAAAAGTGAGAAAACAGCTTGACAAGCCGCTTTCAGTTCGATTATATTTCAAAAGAATGAGGATTCATTCATTTTTTTAGAGACTCGAGGCTGGAGGGTGGAAATGAACCTGGTGCAGATCTTTTTTGAGCAGGCCCGGCGACTGGGAGAGCGGAACGCAATGCTGGTCAAGCGGGGTGCAAGCTACACTGGTATCAGCTGGCGGGAATGGGCTGAAAATGTCGAGGAAGTTGCCGGCGGGCTGCTTTCCCTGGGCTTGAAAAAGGGGGAAAAGGTGGGCCTGCTTTCGGAAAACCGGCCCGAGTGGGCCTATGCCGATCTGGGTATCCTGGCCTGCGCCTGCGCCGATGTGCCGATCTACCCCACCAACCGGGTGCCCCAGGTGGCCTACCTGATCAACAATTCCGAGGCCGTCTTTCTTTTTGTATCAACCGCCGAGCAGCTTGAAAAAGCGCTTGCCGCGCTCGATTCCTGCCCCGGCCTGAAGCATATCTTTGTTTTCGACGAGATCCCTTCCGAATTTCTCGAACATGAGAAGGTCATGGCGCTCGACGACCTGAAAGAGGCCGGCAGACAATGGCTGCAGACCAACCGGGAACGCCTCGAAGCCACCTGGAACAGTATCCAGGACGATGATCTCGCCACCCTGATCTACACTTCGGGAACCACCGGCGATCCCAAGGGGGTGATGCTGACGCACAACAATTTCATCAGCAACGTCGCCACCTGCAGCGCCCGGGTTGAAGTCAACGAAAACGATACCTTTCTTTCCCATCTTCCTTTAAGCCACGTTCTCGAAAGAATGGCGGGTTACTACCTGCCGATTTACAACGGCGCGATAATCGCCTATGCCGAGGCCATCGACAAGGTGCCCCAGAACATGGGCGAGACCCATCCCACGATCATGATCAGCGTTCCCCGGCTGTTTGAAAAGATCTATGACCGCATCTATGACGGGGCCCAGCAGAGCAAGGGGTTGAAAAAGCGCATCGCTTTCTGGGCTTTTGCCGTGGCCGAAAAGATTTCCGTCTGCCATGACCAGGGCCGCGAACCCTCGGCCGGTCTCAAACTGCAGCACAACCTGGCCCAAAAACTGGTTTTCGCCAAACTGGGGGAAAAACTCGGCGGCCGCCTGCGTTTCTTCATTTCCGGCGGGGCTCCGCTGCCCCGCAAGCTGGCCGAGTTTTTCTATGGCACCGGCTACCCGATCTTTGAGGGCTACGGCCTGACCGAAACCTCCCCGGTGGTCGCCGTCAATTATACCGGCCACCTGAAGTTCGGGACCGTGGGACCGGTGCTCGAGGGCGTGGAAGTGAAAATCGCCGAAGACGGCGAAATTATGGTCAAGGGTCCCAACGTGGCCCTGGGCTATTATCGCAACCCGGAGGCCACCCGCGAAGCTTTTGTCGGCGACTGGTTCTATACCGGCGACATCGGTGAACTCGACGCCGAAAATTATCTCAGGATCACCGACCGCAAGAAGGACCTGATCGTTACCGCCGGAGGCAAGAACATCGCTCCGCAGCATCTCGAAAATCTGCTTAAAATGGACAAGTATCTTTCCGAGGTCATGCTTTACGGCGATCGCCGGAAATTCATCTCGGCCCTGATCGTGCCGGATTTCGAAAAGGTCGAGGAGTATGCCCTCAAGCACGACATCCTTTCGGTCAATCGCAACGGGCTCCTGGAGAACCCCGAGATTCGCGCCATGATCAGTCGGCGCATTGAAAAGGTCCAGGATGAGAACCAGATTCCCGACTACGAACGGGTGAAGAAGTTCGTTCTCCTGACCAGCGAATTCAGCATGGACAACAACGAGGTTACCCCGACCCTCAAGCTCAAGCGTAAAATCGTAACCGGCAAGTACCAGAAGGAGCTCGATGCCCTCTATGAAGACTAACGTGCAGGCCGCCGCGGCCGATGGGGATTCGGCCGCGGGCGGCCGGGTGCCCGACGACCCCCGCAAGCGGGCCAAGTACCAGGCCATCATTGAAGCCGCCCTGGAGGCCTTTTCCGAGTATGGCTACCATGACTGCCCGGTTTCCAAGATCGCCCGCCGGGCCAATGTCGCCGATGGCACCATATATCTCTATTTCGCCAACAAGGAAGAGGTCCTGATCTCGGTTTTCCGGGAAAAGATCAACCTGATGATCCACGAGATTGAACTCAACACCCGCCATTGCAACAACGCCTGGGAGAAGATCGAGACCCTGATCCGCTACCACATCAGCGTCCTGGGCGACAATCCCGTGATGGCCAACTTTTTCCAGATCCAGCTGCGCCAGTCGAGCCCCAAGATCCGCAGCGGCATTGCCGGCCCGCTGCGGAAGTTCTACCGCCTGATCGAGGGGTTCGTGAGCGAAGGACAGCGGGACGGCACGATCGACAAAAGTGTCGATCCCAACATCGCCCGCAAGGTGGTTTTCGGCAGCATCGACGAGGTTGTCAGCTGCTGGGTTTTGAGCCGGCGGCGCTATGATGTCAAGGAGCGGATCGACGATACCATCTATATCCTCGGCCGGGCCCTGAAGTCCCGGCCGGAGTAGGGGCGCCTTTTTTTTGTCCGGCGGATGAGTGAGTATTCAGTCATTTTATTTATATTTGCAGGTTGACGGTTGAAGCAAGTTTTACAGTCTGTGTTCTAAACCGATAAAGGAGAAGATGTTATGGGAAACGGCCTGGTTAATGTCAGGGATCAGAAGTTTCTGCTCTTTGAGCAGATGCAGATCGACAAGTTGTTCAAATCGGAAAAGTACGGGGAATACACCCTGGATGATGTCAACATGATGCTCGGCGAAGCCGAGAAGGTGGCGGTCAACGTGCTGGAACCGACCTATGCCGAGGGGGACAAGGAGGAGTGTACCTTCAGCAACGGCAA
>WFRT01000246.1 GCA_015486445.1 Pseudomonadota bacterium
AAAAACAGAAATCTTAACGCTTAGCGAAGAAAAGCCGCACCCGACCCCGGATTTGGCTGAATAGTTACGACATCTATTCCAAACTGTCTGAGCCAGGCCTGCAGCAGCCGGGCGTTGTCTTCGGTCTGCCGATGGCGGGCGTCGCGGCCGCCGGCATGGTCGTAGGGCCGGCACTCGTAGTAGTGCCAGCCCCGATAGCCGCCGAACGGGGTGCCGTCGTCGGGCTCGTTCAGGGCCTTGACGCCGCGGGCGAGCTTGAGATCGACGGGGACGACGACGTGGTATTCGGAGCCGTCCGGGGCGATGCCGATAAAACCCAGGTTGCCGCAGTCGTCGGCCAGCGTGGCCCTGAAGATGTCGCTTTTCTTCAGCCGCAGGACCAGGCCGCGGTCAGCGTCCGAGCAGCTCAAGCAGGTTCTCCGCCACGATTCCGGCAAAGGCCGGGTCTTCAAGGTTGAGATCAAAAGTCCTGATCTCGACCCTGGGGTTAGTGATTTCCCGCTGCAGCCGGTCGATAAAGCGCCGGTCGGTCTCGGGCTCGAAAATGGCGCTTTCCGGGCCGTCGATCGAACTCCATCCCCGGGTCGGCAGCAGCACCCGGACCGGTCCCCGGGCCTGGTTCAGCTTGCGGGCGAACTCGCAGGCCACCTGTTCGATCTCTTCGCCGTTGAGACGCAGAAAGGTGCGCAGCTTGTCGAGATCAAATTTTTTGCGCTGGTGATAGTCGGGCTTGTAGCGCGATTTGCGCGGGCTCATCAGGTTGACGCCGCTCGGGGCGACGACCTGGGGAATGCCGATTTTCCCCGCCGCCTCGAGGCGGTGGGGCCCGGCCGAGCGCATCCCCGCCATGATGTGTTCGCCGACCCCGCCCGGGGCCAGGTCGACGACGGCGTCGAACATCTTTTTGGCGATCATCTCCTCCATCGCCCGGTCGCAGACCCCGGCGGCGGAAAAGCCGATGACATCGCAGCCCGAGGCCTCAAGTTGTTTCCGGACCCGGCTGGCGCAGCCCTCGCAGATGCCAAACTGCGAAACCGCCACCGCCCGGCGGCCGGGGGTCCGGGCGCCGGCGGCATCGAGCCGGCCGACCTCGAGCATGCCGGCGGCCGCCGCCGCGGCCCGGTCGAGAACGTTTTTGAGCAGCGGCGAAAGGCCGGCGATCTCGATGACCGTATGAAAAAGCATGATATCGCCGGTACCGATGTAGCGGGTCGCCAGGCCCGGCAGGGCGGCGGTCGCCGAGACCATCAGCTTCGGCACCCCGAAGGGCAGGGCCCGCATGACGTCGGTCGCCATCAGCGAACCGGTGGAGCCGCCCAGGCCGACCACCCCGCCGATCTTTCCCGCCTCCAGCAGTTCCCCGGCCAGGGCCACGGCCCCGCGGATCATGGTGGCCGTGATCCGGGACCGCTCACGCGACCGGTTGATTTCGTCGATCGAGCTGCCGCCGGCCCTGGCCACCGCCGCCGCGGTAACCTCGGCGTCGGCAAAGTCGTGGGCCGCCATCGAGATGTCCATGACCAGGGCCCGGCAGCCGGGGTGGCGGTCGATCGCCTTTTTGAGATAGAGGCTCTCGGAACGCTTGGTGTCCAGGGTGGCGATCAGAAGGATATTTTTTTCCATCGCTTCAGGACCCGGACTCTTCTTTGAGTTTGGCCGCGATCATCTCCTTCAAGGTGTTCTTGTTGACCTTGCCGGAGTCGCCGACGGTCGGAAAAGCGTCGATGATCTCGAGCCGTTCGGGCAGTTTGTAGCGGGCGATCTGCTTGCCCTTCAGAAATTCGACCATCTCATTGAAATCGAGGCTGCCGCCGGCCTTGAGGACGACATAGGCGCAGGCCCGCTCGCCGAACTCGGGATCGGGCATGGCGACGACGGCGACGTTGGCGACCGCGGGATGCTCGTTGAGCAGGCCCTCGATCTCGGCCGGGTAGATGTTCTGGCCGCCGCGAATGATCATGTCCTTCTTGCGGCCCATAATCCAGAGGCAGCCGCGGTCGTACTTGACCAGGTCGCCGGTCGTGGTCCAGCCGTCCTCGCGGAAAACCGTAAGCGTGGTCTCCAGGTCGCGAAAGTAGCCGGCCGGGGCGTGGGGGCCGCGGAACCAGAGGGCCCCGGCTTCGCCGTCTAAAACCTCGTTGCCGTCATCGTCAAGCAGCTTGACGACGTTGCCGGGCAGGGGCCGGCCCACGGTCCGGCGCCGCAGGTCGACCGGATCGGTAACCTTGCAGCCCGAAACCGAACCCACGTCCTGAGTGCCGAGATCGCTGGTAATGGCCCCGCCGAGCCGGGTTTCGGCCTCCTCCGCCAACTGCGGCGAGAGATAGCCGCCCGCCGAGCGGATAAAGCGCAGGCTTGAAAGATCGTATTTTTCCACCTCTTTTTCCAGCATCCGCACCAGGTGGGTGGGCACCACGCCGATCGCTGTGCATCTTTCCCGGGCGATGGTTTCGAGCGCCGCCTGGGGATCGAAGTCCTCGAGCAGCACCACCCGGGCACCGACCAGCGGGGCGGCAAAATAGGTCAGGGTGCCGCCGGCGCCGCCGGCGTGCGGGGCGATGGCGAAGGTAACGTCGTCGCTGGTCAAATCCCAGAGAGCGACGCGGGCCTTGGAGGTGCAGAGACGGGAGGCGATCGGCCACTCGACCAGCTTGGGAATCCCGGTGGTGCCGGTGGTCGAGGTCAGCAGGCAGACATCCTCGGTGGGATCGAAGCGGCGCTCCCGGTAGGCGTCCTCCGTCAAAACCGGCTCTTCGCTGGCGGCCCGGATCAGGGAGTAGACATTGTCGTCAAGCCCGGCCGGGAGTTCCTCATCCAGCAGATAAAAATGCCTGATGCAGCCATGTTTGGCGTTGAGGCCCTGGAACATTTTCAGGTAATTGAAATTGCGGTATTCGAAGGGACAGACCACGGCCTCGGCCCGGGTTCTCTCGAGCATGTAGTCGAGCTCTTTCTCGCGCAGGTAGGGATAGGCCACCAGGGCGACGAGGCCGGCCCTTTCGGCCGCAATCCGGGCCAGGAAGCCGAAAGCGGTGTTCGGTACCTGGATAATGATCCGGGCGTGTTTGGGCACCCCCCGGTTGATCAGGTGGGCGGCGATGGCGTTGACCATCGGCAGGGCCGCACCCCAGGTAATCCGGTATTTTGAATCGACCAGGGCTTCCCGGTCGCCGAGGTTGAGGGCGTTTTTTTCCCAGAAATCATAAAAGGTTTCCCGGGTCCAGAAGCCGTCGTCCAGAAATTCCCGGATCATTTCGTCAGTATACCTGATTACGCGCATTTTTTTCCTCGCTGCCGTCTCGGTTAATTCTCAGCATATCACTGTGCTATGTTTTTTCGCCAAAAAAGCGGGATGAAAGCCGCTTTGCCGGGCGCAAGGCCACCCTTTAACGGCGGCATACTGGGCGCAGTCAACCGTCATCCCGTTTTTTTTCAAAAATCTCAGGAGGTGGCCACCTCACCTGCAAGGCAGCCACCACCGGTCAATTCGATCAGAAGGCGTAGACGAAATTGAACCAGACGTTCTGACCCTCGGTCTTGTTTTTGGCTTCAAACTCGAACTGGGTCCGCAGTTCGAAAAACATGTTCTTATAATTGTACCAGATGCCGGGACCAACGGCGTAGACCCGGCTGCGGTTGCCCTCGTCATCTTTAAGCAGACCTTGTACCGGCGGCGGAACACTGCCGTCGATGTCGTAGTCATCATCGCTGGTCTGCCAGTAGCAGTAGCCGTTAACGCCGACGCGAAAGCTTTTGCTGAAAGCGTAGGAAGCCGAATAGTCGAAATGGAACTCGTCGCCCGGGGTCCGGTCGACGTTGAAACCGTAAACCGTGGGACAGTCATCCTGCTTGGTGTTGAAATCGTACATGAATTTCAGTGAGAACTCCAAAGCCGGGTCCGGAAAATAAGTTACCGCGAATACCGGCTCGAAGGTCCAGAAATTATGGCCGACGCCGGCCATGTTGCCTTTGTCGTCCCCGACCGGAATGTAGATGTCGGGCAATGAGAATACGGTGTGGAGTTTGCCCTGCAGCAAATGGTGGGCCAGGATAAAGGGGCTGTAGATAATGTAGGGCACGCCGCTGTCATCGTAGCTGTCCTTGTGCTTGGGACCGGCCGGAACCCCATTTTTGAAGTCGAGACTGACATCGAGAAGAGGTATAAAGAGATGCTGGCCGTAGTTCCCGCCCAGAATCTCCTTTTTGCTGATCCAGATGAAACGCATGACCTCGGCCCAGACCGTGACGTCGTCGAAGGCGTCAATATTGTCGCCATGGTCATCCTTCAGGTCACTGGCATGGTAGTAGTAGGCGTAGTTCTTGAAATAGAACCCCGGCGGGGGTGCTGCCCCCACCATGAAGGCTTCCGCCCCGAGGGGATAACTCTGGCCGCCACCGGCCCAGGCGCTGGCAGCCAGCATCATCACCGCCGCCGTCAAGAGAACCGCGACACCCAGTTTTTTCATCCCTGAACTTGACTTCATCTCCCACCTCCTCAATGGAACGGTTAAAATCAACAACCCGGGAAAGCTCATTTTCCTTGCCGTTTCCAACAGGTTATCATTTCCAACGGGTAAAAAGGTTATGTTCAATGCCGAAATTATCCAGCACTTTGCCAACCGTCTGGTTGACGATATCGGCAATGGTTTTCGGTTTATGGTAGAACGACGGCATCGGCGGCAGGAGAATGGCGCCGTTGCGGGTCACCCGGGTCATCAGCTCGAGATGACCCAGGTGCAGCGGGGTTTCCCGGACCACGATGATCAGCCGGCGTCTCTCCTTGAGACAGACGTCCGCCGCCCGGACCAGGAGGTTGTCATTGTAGGAATTGGCAATCCCGGAAAGCGACTTGATCGAACAGGGGGCGATAATCATGCCCTCGGTCAGGAATGAACCGCTCGAAATCGCCGCTCCCAGGTTCTTTATCGGATGGAAAACATCGGCCAGGGCCAGGATTTCATCGGGCTCCCGCTCCTGTTCGTGGTGGATGATCTCCATGGCGATGTCGGAGATAACCAAGTGGGTCTCGATTTCGGGGTATTCCCGCAGAACCTCGAGCAGCCGCACCCCGTAAATGGTTCCGGAAGCCCCGGAGATCCCGATGATGATTTTTCTTTTTCCAGCCATATTATGGAATATTTTTTTTATTGGTAACTATTCAGCCGACTACGGGCGCGGGCGTGGCTTTTCTTCGCTAAGCGTTAAGATTTCTGTTTTTCCAGCGCTCGCTTCGCCCGCATTGCAAAACTCGCTACGCTCAAACAGTTGCAATGCTTATGGGCTCTCGCTCGCTGGGAAAAACAACGAAATCTTTCCGAAACCGCTCAGAAAAA
>WFRT01000247.1 GCA_015486445.1 Pseudomonadota bacterium
GGCTACGATGCCGAAGGCTTTTCGCGGCCGGGGGCGGCCCTGGAGCGTTTGCGGAACGAGAGTGCCGAGCTCCTGCTGAGTGATCTTAAAATGCCGGAGATGGATGGCCTGGAGCTTCTCGGCCGGGCCCGGCAGCTCAACCCCGGAATCAGCGTGGTGATGATCACCGGCCAGGGCGGTGTCGACGACGCGGTTCGGGCGATGAAGGCCGGGGCCGATGACTACCTGCTCAAGCCGGTCAACATCGACGAGCTTGAAATCATCATCGACCGGCTGAAAGAGAAACGCGAACTGCTGGACGAAAACCGGATCCTGCGGGAGGCGGTGCGTGAACACGAAGCCGGGCCCGAGGAGTTTATCGGTCGAAGCCCGGCTATAACCCGGATTTTCCAGGCTGTCCGCAACGTTGCCCCGACCACGGCCACGGTCCTTGTCGAAGGTGAAACCGGGACCGGTAAGGAACTTGTCGCCCGGGCCCTGCACCGGCTTTCCCAGCGGGCTGACAAGCCCCTGATCACGATCAACTGCGCCGCCCTGCACGAAGGCCTGCTTGAAAGTGAGCTTTTCGGCCACGTCAAGGGGGCCTTTACCGGGGCGGTGCGCAATAAGCCGGGAAAGTTCGCGCTGGCCGACGGCGGCACCCTGTTTCTGGACGAGATCGGCGACATGCCGCTCTCGGTCCAGGCCAAGCTCCTGCGGGTTCTGGTTTCGGGCGAGTTCCAGCAGGTCGGCGGCGAGAAAACCCACTATGTCGATGTCCGGGTGCTGGCCGCGACCAACAAGGACCTGCGGGCCGCAGTCGGGGCCGGAAGCTTCCGCGAGGATCTCTACTACCGGCTCAATGTCGTGCAGCTCACCCTGCCGCCCCTGCGGGAGCGGCCCGGTGACATCGCCCGCCTGGTCCGCTACTTCTGCGACCGTATCGCCAAACGCGAGCGGCGCCGGCCGCTCTACCCGGAACGCGAGGCGATGCGCCGGCTCGAAAGCTACGCCTGGCCCGGCAATGTCAGGGAACTTGAAAATGTGATTGAGAGGGCCGTAATCTATGCCGGCGACCGGCCCGTGACCCTTGACGACCTGCCCGACTACCTGGCCGGAGACGCGGCCGCGCCGGGGCCGGAAGAAGCGGCACCTGATAAGGGCAAGGTCGACTTTTTTGCCGGCAAGACCATCAGGGAGATGGAGAAGGAGATGATCCTGGCGGCCCTCGAACGCTGCCCGACCAAGGCCCAGGCGGCGCGTGAGCTGGGTATCAGCGTGCGCAAGATCGAATATCGCCTCAAGGAGTGGGGGGGGGAGAAATGACGGTTTGCCGGCAGCCTTTCCCGCCGGCTGTGTTTCAGGGTTGCTTTCTGGCGATGAAGGCTTCGGTGAACGCTTTCAGGCGCTCGAAGGTTTTCCGGCTGGTGGCATGTTCAAGGCGGCAGGCGTCGAGCTCCGCGGTTTGCGGGTCGAGCTCCAGGACGTTGTTCAGGAAACTGTAGAAGGTTTTGTGGCGCTCGCCGATTTCCCGGGCAATCTTTTCTCCCGCCTCGGTCAGGGTCAGGTAGCTGTAGCGCTCGTAGTTGACCAGGCCCTTTTCCGCCAGTCCTTTCATCGCCCCGGTAACGCTCGGCATCTTGACCTTGAGCCGCTGAGCGACATCCTTGACCCGGGCCACCTTCCGTTCCTCCTGGAGGTTGAGGATGACCTCGAGATAGTCCTCCATGTTGGAAGTCAGCTCTTCCTGTGGTGCTGGCTTTTCACCGTCGGCCATGAATCTGTTCCGATGTCAGCAGGGTTTAAGTTTCTTAGCTTGGCATAAGTTTCTTAATAAACCCCCGGCCGGTTTTTGTCAAATAAAAGCCGCCTCGACGGTCCGTGTCCGTGGAAGAAAGCCTAAAAAAGGCCCGGTCAATTTGCTTGACCGGGCCTTTTGCGGAAAGTGAAAGTAAATCGTGTAACTATTCAGCTAAATTCTATCTCCCCTCTTTCAGGAGGGGGCGGGGGTGGTTTTTCTGAGCGCTTTCGGAAAGATTTCGTTGTTTTTCCCAGCGAGCGGGAGCCCATAAGCATTGCAACTGTCTGAGCGCAGCGAGTTTTGCAATGCGGGCGGAGCGAGCGGAAGGAAAAACAGAAATCTTAACGCCTAGCGAAGAAAAGCCGCGCCCGACCCCGTTCGGCTGAATAGTTACCATAAATCTTGCAATTTTACGCGGCCGGCTGAAATCATTTAATGAAAAAAACCATCCTGATCATCGATGACGAACCTGCCATTCTGCGCTCGATGAGCGATATTTTCAGCGACGAGGGCTACAACGTCATCTGCGCCGAAGACGGCAGCCAGGCCCTGAGCCTGCTGGAGAAAGAGACTCCCGACCTGATTTTTCTCGACATCTGGCTGCCCGATTCCGACGGGCTCAAGCTGCTGCCCGGCCTCAAAAAAGAACATCCCCAGGTCCCGATCATCATGATCTCCGGCCACGGCACCATCGAAACCGCGGTCCAGGCCACCAAGATGGGAGCTTTTGACTTTATCGAAAAACCGCTCTCGCTGGACAAGCTGGTGATCACCGCCGGCAACGCCCTGGCCCTCTCCCGGCTCCAGGAAGAGAACCTCCGCCTGAAAAAGCAGTACAGCGAAAACCGGCTGCTGGGCAACAGTGAGGCCATCGTGCTGCTGCGCGAACAGCTGCGGGTGGTCGCCCCGACCGACGGCTGGGTCCTGATCATCGGCGAATCCGGCACCGGCAAGGAACTGGTGGCCCGCGAGATCCACCGCCTGAGCAAACGCCACGAACAGCCCTTCGTCAGCATCAACTGCGCCGCGATCGCCGACGACCAGATCGAAGCCGAGCTTTTCGGATACGAAAAAGGGGCCTTCCCCGGGGCCGAGCGCCGGCGCAAGGGCAAATTTGAACTCGGCAACGGGGGCACCATCTTTCTCGATAAAATCAGCACCCTGACCCGCAGCGCCCAGGAACGCGTCCTCAAGGTGCTTGAGGAAAGCGCCTTCACCAGGCTGGGCGGCGACCGCCCGATCCCCATCGACGTCCGCATCCTCGCCGCCACCTCCCGGGACCTCGAAAGCGAAAGCGAAAACGGGCGCTTCAACCGAAAGCTTTTTCTCAAGCTCAACATCCTGCCGATCCCGGTGCCGCCGCTTAGAGCCCGCAGCGACGACATCCCGCTGCTGGCCGAATTTTTCCTCGGCAACTATTTCAAGAACCACGGCGGGGTCACCAAGCACCTTGCGCCCGAGGTCCTGGAACAATTCAGCGCCTACCAGTGGCCCGGCAACGTCCGGGAACTCAAGAACCTGATGGAGCGGCTGTCGATCATGTGCTCTTCCGAACTGATCCAGATCGGCGACCTGCCCCCCTACCTGCGGGAAAACACCCCGGCGGCGGCTGACGCCGACCACCGCTGGCAGGAACTTTTCGCCACCGACCTGCTGGCCGAAGCCGCGAAAAAGTTCGAAAAACTTTTTATCGCCGACAAGCTGGCACAGAACAACTGGAACATCTCCAGGACCGCCGCCGCGATCGGCATGAACCGGCGCAACCTGCACCGCAAGATCAACACCCTCAACATCACACGAACGGATTGACCATGGCCGGAAACCGACTCAACCCTTCTCCCGGGAACTACCGGGCCGAAGACATCGAGGTCCTGAAAGGGCTTGACCCGGTCAGGCTGCGGCCGGGAATGTACACCGACACCACCCGGCCCAACCACCTGGCCCAGGAGGTCATCGACAACAGCGTCGACGAGGCCATCGCCGGGTTTGCCAACCGCATCGAGGTCACCCTCCACCCCGACAACTCGATCGAGGTCAAGGACAACGGCCGCGGCATGCCGGTCGACATCCACCCCGAGGAGGGGGTGCCGGGGCTCGAACTGATCCTTACCAGGCTTCATGCCGGGGCCAAGTTTACCCAGAAAAACTACCAGTTTTCGGGCGGTCTGCACGGGGTTGGCGTGTCGGTCGTCAACGCTCTCTCGCGCCGTCTCGAGGTCGAGGTCCGGCGCGACGGCGGCCGCTACAGCGCGGCCTACGAAAACGGGGAAAACGTGGTTCCCCTGACCCGGACAGACAGTGTCGGCAGGCGCAACACCGGCACCACCATCCGCTTCTGGCCCGACCCGCAATATTTCGATACGGTCAAGTTCTCGATTCCCAAACTGGTTCACGCCTTAAAAGCCAAGGCCGTGCTCTGTCCCGGCCTGAAGGTCGTTTTCAAGGACCTGGTCAACCAGGAAACCACGGAATGGCATTACGTCGACGGCCTCTCCGACTACCTGCAGCAGAGTCTCGGCCAGCTGCCGAAAATCCCCGCTCCCCCCTTTACCCGCAGTCTCAACGGCGAGACCGAAAGCGTAAGCTGGGCGCTGACCTGGCTCAAAGAAGGCGGGGAGGCGGTCACCGAAAGCTACGTCAACCTGATTCCGACGCCGCAGGGCGGCACCCATGTCAACGGGCTGCGAAGCGGGCTTTCGGCAGCCCTGAAAGAGTTCTGTGACTTCCGCAGCCTGCTGCCCCGGGGGATCAAGCTCTCGCCCGAAGACAGCTGGAGTTCGCTGAGCTACATCATTTCATTAAAAACCCCCGAACCCCAGTTTTCGGGCCAGACCAAGGAGCGCCTGACCTCGAGAGAAAGCGCCTCGTTCGTCTCCGGAGTCGTCAAGGATGCCTTCAGCCTCTGGCTCAACGAGCACCCGGCCATCGGTGAGGAGGTCGCCAGACTGGCCATCGCCAATGCCCAGAAGCGCCAGCGGGCGGCAAAAAAGATCGAGCGCAAGAAGATCACCTCGGGGCCGGCCCTGCCCGGCAAATTGGCCGACTGCGTCAGCCAGGACCCGGCCGTGAGCGAACTTTTTCTGGTCGAAGGCGATTCGGCCGGGGGCTCGGCCAAGCAGGCCCGCGACCGCAACTTCCAGGCCGTGATGCCGCTGCGCGGCAAGATTCTCAACACCTGGGAAAGCGATGTCAACACGATCATGGCCTCGCGCGAGATTCACGACATCGCCTCGGCCATCGGCGTCGATCCCGGCTCCGACAATCTCTCAGGCCTGCGCTACGGCAAAATCTGCATCCTCGCCGATGCCGATTCCGACGGCCTCCACATCGCCACCCTGATCTGCGCCCTTTTCCTGCGCCACTTCAAGCCGGTCGTCGCGGCCGGCCATCTCCACATGGCGATGCCGCCGCTCTTTCGCATCGACCGCGGCAAGGAGGTCTTCTACGCCCTTGACGAAGCCGAGAAGGACCACCTCCTGGAAAGGCTGAAAAAAGATAAAAAAAGCGGCCGCATCAACATCCAGCGTTTCAAGGGCCTGGGCGAGATGAACCCGCTGCAGCTGCGCGAGACCACGATGGCGGCCGACACCCGGCGCCTGGTCCGGCTGACCATCGACCACGAGGCCGAGGATTTCCGGATCATGGACATGATGCTGGCCAAGAAACGGGCCGCCGACCGCCGGAAGTGGCTGGAGGAAAAAGGCTGCCTTGCCGAGCTGGCCCCCTGATCATGCGGCAACCGCCGCCGGGCGATCCGCGAACCACCTGGATTTTGTGAACCTTCCACCGCCAACCTTAAGCACTGACAAACCACGCCCTCTATGACCGACAACCAGACCCCCGACACCTTCGACACCTGCGAAAAACAGTTTCTCGGCAAATTCACCGAACGGGCCTACCTCGAGTACGCCATGTACGTGATCCTCGACCGGGCCCTGCCCAACATCGGCGACGGCCTCAAGCCGGTGCAGCGGCGGATCGTCTACGCGATGTCGGAACTGGGACTCAAGGCCGGCTCCAAGTACAAGAAATCGGCCCGCACGGTCGGCGACGTGCTGGGCAAGTTTCATCCCCACGGCGACACCGCCTGCTACGAAGCCATGGTTCTGATGGCCCAGCCCTTCACCTACCGCTACCCGCTGATTGACGGCCAGGGCAACTGGGGGGCGCCGGACGATCCCAAGTCGTTCGCCGCGATGCGCTACACCGAATCCCGGCTCTCGCCCTATGCCGAGCTGCTCTTGAGTGAACTCGGCCAGGGCACGGTTGACTGGGGCGACAACTTCGACGGCACCCTGAAAGAGCCGAAAATCCTGCCGGCCCGGCTGCCCAACATCCTGTTAAACGGCAGCACCGGGATCGCGGTCGGCATGGCCACCGACATCCCCCCCCACAACCTGACCGAGGTGGCGGCGGCCTGCGTCCACCTTCTCGACCACCCGGAAGCGACCACGGCCGAACTCTGCGAGTTCATCAAGGGGCCGGACTTTCCCACCCGGGCCGAGATCATCACCCCGCGCGAGGATATCATCCGGCTCTACGAAAAAGGCACCGGATCACTGAAGATGCGGGCCGTCTACGAAAAGGAGGATGGCGACATCGTCATCACGGCTCTTCCCCACCAGGTCTCCGGAGCCCGGGTGATGGAGCAGATCGCGGCCCAGATGCGGGCCAAGAAGCTCCCGCTGGTGGCCGACCTTCGGGACGAATCGGACAACGAGGACCCGGTTCGCCTGGTCATCATCCCGCGCTCGAACCGGGTCGACTGCGAGCAGCTGATGGCCCATCTGTTCGCCACCACCGACCTCGAAAGAAACTACCGCGTCAACCTCAACCTGATCGCGCTCGACGGCCGGCCCCGGGTCATGGGGCTTAGAGAACTGCTCGGCGAATGGCTCACCTTCAGAACCGGGGTCGTCCGCCGACGGCTCAATTTCCGGCTGGAAAAGGTAAAAAGCCGCCTGCATATCCTCGCCGGCCTGCTGATCGCCTATCTGAACCTCGACGAGGTCATCGAGATCATCCGCGGCAACGACCGCCCGAAACCGATCCTGATTCAGCGTTTCGGACTTACCGACATCCAGGCCGAGGCCATACTTGAACTTAAACTTCGCCACCTGGCCCGGCTCGAGGAGATGAAAATCAAGGCCGAAGAGGAAGCCCTGGAAAAGGAGCGCCGGGAACTCGAAGAAATCCTGGGTTCGAAACGCAAACTCAAAAGCCTGGTCCGCCGCGAGATCAAGGCCGACGCTAAACGTTTCGGCGACCCCCGGCGTTCACCCACCGTGGTCCGCAAGGAGGCCCACGCCCTGACCGCCACCGACCTGCTGCCGACCGAGCCGCTCACCGTCATCCTTTCCGACAAGGGCTGGGTCCGGGCCGCCAAGGGCCGGGACATCGACCCGGAAAAGCTCAGCTACCGGGCCGGCGACAGCTTCAAAACCGCGGTTCGCGGACGCAGCAACCAACCGGTGGTCTTTCTGGCCGCCAACGGCCGCACCTACACCCTGCCGGCCCATACCCTGCCCTCGGCCCGGGGCCACGGCGAGCCCTTGAGCGGCCGCCTCCAGATCGAAAACGAAAGTCCGATCGAACACCTGCTGATGGGTGAGGCCGACGACCATTTCCTGCTCGCCGCCGATTCCGGCTACGGTTTCATCACCAGGTTTTCCGAGCTGTTAAGCAAAAACCGCAACGGCAAGGCGATCCTCAGCCTGCCCCCGGGCTGCCGGCCGCTGCCGCCGCTGAAACTGAAAAATCTCAAGGAGGAAAGACTGGTCGCCTTGAGCAGTTCCGGCCGCATGCTGATCTTTCCCTTAACCCAGTTGCCGATCCTCGGCAAGGGCAAGGGCAACAAGATCATCAACCTGAGCCCGGCCCGCAGCGACTACGACAGGGACCTGTTGAAGAGTCTGGCCGTGCTGCCGGCCGGGGCGGTTTTGAAGATCTACGCCGGCCGCCGCCACCTGACCCTGAAAAGCAGCAGCCTTGAGGAGTACAGCGGCAACCGCGGCCGGCGCGGCCGCATGCTGCCCCACGGCCTCCAGCGGGCCGACGCCCTCGAGGTCATCCCCCCCAAACAACCCGAAGCCGACCCCGCATACGACTCCCGCAACGGCAACAGCAGCGGAAACGGAAACAAACCCTCAACCCCCAACTGAAACGGAGAATCTCAACCATGAAAATCGACTGGGCCTACATGCGCAAGGGCTGAACCTCATGTAAAAAAGCCTGGGAGTTCCTCGGCGCAAACAACATTGAAATCATTGAAACCTGTGATGCCCGGAAACGCAGAATCGGGCCCGACGAGGCCTGGAAAATCCTTGCCGAAGGCGAAAAGATCACCGTCGCCCGGGGCAAAAAGATCATTGAATTCTCACCCGATAAGGAAAACCGCGCAGCCATCCTCAAGGCCGTAATGGGCCCGAGCGGCAACCTGCGGGCCCCGACCTTCAAGCTCGGCAACCGTTACCTGGTCGGTTTCAATGATGAAATGTACAAACAGAATTTGACTTAAGGGTGAAAGCGCCCCGCTGCATGTCAACCTAGCTGACGGGAAAATGGACGAGGCCAGCCTCAGGATCATGACCGCCCGGCTCGCTCCCCGGCTTGAAGGAGGGTTTGTCAGCCGGGTCCACCAGATGACGCCCTACCACCTGCTGCTGCGGATTCGCGGCGGCGGCCGGGCCGGCGAGCAGCGCCTGCTGATCGCGATCGCGGCCCGCGGCCAGAGCCTCCATCCCACTTCCCGCCGCTACCTCAACCCGCCCCGCCCTTTACGTTTCTGCGCCTATCTCAGGCACCACTTCCAGGGGGTCCGGATTACCGGGCTGGAAAAGCTTCCCCAC
>WFRT01000248.1 GCA_015486445.1 Pseudomonadota bacterium
ACTCGATACCCTGCAGGCCGCTGTGCTGCTGGCCAAACTGCCCCATTTCCGAAAGGAAATAGGACTACGCAACCAGGTGGCGGAAAACTATACCCGGGCCCTGGCTGACAAGTTTACCGTTCCCGAAGTGGCCGCCGACTGCGGTTCGGTTTTCGCCCAGTATACCCTGCGTTCAGACCGGCGTGACGAGGTCCTTACGGCCCTGCGGGAGGCCGAAATTCCGGTGGCGGTCCATTATCCCGTGCCCCTGCACCGGCAGCCGGCCTTTGCCGAACTGGGTTACGGGGCCGGCGCTTTCCCGGTCGCCGAACGGGCCGCGAGCGAGGTTTTTTCCCTGCCGATGCACCCCTTTCTTACACCTTCGGAGCAGGAAAAAATTATCAGCGTATTGCGTAATGCATAAATTGAATTTCAGCGATACCGCCGTCATCCAGCTGCTTTTCGGTGAAGGCGGGGAACACCTCAAGCAGCTCGAAGAGAGTTCCGGAGTGCGGATCAATACCCGCGGGACCACGGTGATGGTCGAGGGTGACGATCCGATCAAGGTCGAAATCGCCCTCGACGTGCTGGCCGAACTCTACGAGATTGCCGCCGCCGGCTACCCCCTGTTTACGGCCGATATCGACTACGCCTGGCGTATCAAGTCGGCCGACGCCGCGGCCGGGCTCAAGGAGATTTTTCTCGACAAGGTCTACATTCGCGGCAAAGGCGGCCGCCGCCGGTTCGTTTCCCCCAAGAGCCGGGGTCAGAAATACTATATCGATGCCATCCGCCGCCATGATATTGTTTTCGCGGTCGGCCCGGCCGGCACCGGCAAGACCTACCTGGCCATGGCGATGGCGATTGCGGCCTTAAAGGATCACCAGGTCGAGCGCATCATTCTCACCCGGCCGGCGGTCGAGGCCGGGGAACGCCTGGGTTTTCTGCCCGGTGATCTGCTGGAGAAAATCGACCCCTATCTGAGGCCGCTCTACGACGCCCTGCATGACCTGGTCTCGTTTGACAAGACCCGGGAAATGTTGGATAAAGGGATTATCGAGGTGGCCCCGCTGGCCTTCATGCGGGGCCGGACCCTGAACGATGCCTTCGTGATTCTCGACGAGGCCCAGAACTCCACCAGCGAACAGATGAAAATGTTTTTGACCCGTCTGGGCTTCGGTTCAAAGGCGGTGGTCACCGGCGACGTCACCCAGACCGACCTGCCGGGCGACCGGCAGTCGGGCCTGGTGACGGTCCAGAAAATCCTGGCCGGGGTCAAGGGCATCGGTTTCTGCAGCTTGAGTGAAATCGATGTCGTCCGCCACCCCCTGGTCCAGAAGATCATCAGCGCCTACGATCGTTTCGAGCGGGAGCAGCGCCGCTGATGCCACTCCGCCTGGAAAACCGGCAGACCGCCGAACCCCTTGACTGCGACCTGGTCCGGCGGCGGCTGGAGCCGGTTCTGGTCGCCCTGGAGGTGGCCGGCCGGGAACTCGAGGTCGAACTGGTCGACGACCCCGGTATCACCCTGCTTAATGAGAAATTTTTCAGTCGTCGGCGACCCACAAATGTGATATCATTTCCCTTTGATTCCGCTGACGGTACGTTTTCCGGGAATATTCTCGGAACCATCGTGGTTTCGGTCGAAACCGCCCGGCGCGAGACCGGTCCGCTGGGCTATACGGTTGAAGAAGGGGTGCTGTACTACCTGATTCACGGCCTGCTGCACCTTCTGGGGTATGAACATGTCGAGGTTGCCGGGGAAGTCGCGGCGGCCATGGAAAAGCGCCAGGACGAGCTCTTCGAGCTGGTCCTGCAGGAGCGCTGAATTGTTTTATCGGAGTTAGAGGAATGTCGTTTAAAGTCAATAAGACCATTGCCGAAATCAATGAGAAGATTCGCCGCGGCCGGGTGGTTGTCGTCACCGCCGAAGAGATGATCGGCGTGGTCGAGAAAGAGGGGCCGGTCGAAGCCGCCCGCAAGATCGATGTCGTGACCACCGGGACCTTCGCCCCGATGTGTTCCTCCGGGGTGTTTCTCAATGTCGGCCACTCGGCTCCCAAGATCAAGGCCAGCCGGGCCTGGATCAACAAGGTCCCGGCCTACGGCGGGATCGCGGCGGTCGATTTCTTTCTCGGGGCCACCGAGCCCAGCGAGGACGACCCCCTGAACAAGCTCCACCCGGGCCAGTTTCGCTACGGCGGCGGCCACGTTATCCAGGACCTGGTCAACGGCAAGAAGGTTCATGTCTACATGGAGGGCTACGGCACCGATTGCTATCCCGCCAAGACCGTCGACAAGGACCTCGATCTTGACGCCATGCCCAATGCCATCCTCTGCAACCCGCGCAACGTCTACCAGAACTACAATTGTGCCGTCAACCTGACCGAAAAGACGATCTACACCTACATGGGGGTGTTGCGCCCCCGGGGCGGCAATGCCACCTACTGCAGCGCCGGCCAGTTGAGCCCCCTGCTCAACGATCCCTACTACCTGACTACCGGCCTCGGAACGAAAATCTTTCTCGGCGGCGGGGTCGGTTTCGTCACCTGGTGCGGCACCCAGCACAACCCCTACGTGCCCCGGGGCGAAAACGGGGTGGTCAAGGAAGGGGCCGGAACCCTGATGCTGACCGGCAATCTCAAGGAGATGTCGCCGCGCTGGCTGGTGGGGGTCAGCATGCTCGGCTACGGCTGCAGCCTGGCGGTCGGGGTCGGGGTGCCGATCCCGATTCTCAACGAACAGATGGCCCGCTTTACGGCGGTCAGGGACGATCAGATTTTCACCCAGATTGTCGATTACGGCTACGACTATCCGACCGCGATTTCCCGCAGTCATGGCGAGGTCAGCTACGGTGAACTCAAAAGCGGCAGCATCAATTTTGACGGCCGCGAGATCCCGGCGACGCCCCTGTCGAGCTACAGCCGGGCCCTGGAGATCGCCGAAACTTTAAGGGAGTGGATCACCTCGGGGCGCTTTACCCTGGGTGAGGCCCAGAAACTGTTTCCGGGCCATGAACTCGTCTAATTCCCTGGCAATTGCAATCGTAACTATTCAGCTAAATTCTATCTCCCCTCTTTCAGGAGGGGGCGGGGGTGGTTTTCTTAACGCCTGGCGAAGAAAAGCCGCGCCCGACCCCGTATTCGGCTGAATAGTTACTTGCAATCTAACTTTTGACAAACTCGTAAAAAGTCAAAATATTCGATGGCTAAGTAAAAAGCTTCATATGCACCCCAAGGGCACTTCCGTTGGGCGCAAGGCGCCCGAAACCTGAGGAATGAGGCGTACATACAGTACGCCGCAGTGACGAAGGTTGCAGGGGAACGCAGCAGATGAAGAGTTTTTACAACGCCATCAACTTTTGAGCAGTCCCCGGCGTATTCCGGCCGGGGGACGGATTAGTGTGAAAAATCGTATTAAACAGATTACCGCCTGGCTGTTGCTGATCGGCTGTCTTTTCTCCTGGTCTCCGCTTTTTTCGAACCAGTCCGGGGAAGGCCTGGTTCTGCCCGAGATCGTGGTCGTCGGCGAGGACCGGGCCCGGCTCGAGGGCTTTCGTGATTTCGGCCTGTTGCCGGCCCTGGCGCCGGGAGTCAAGCTGGAGCCGGTGGCCGAAAACCTCACCCTGGCAGGCCGGGAAAGCTCCGCGCCCCGCTGGGAGACGGCCACGACCAAGGCTCCCGGCTGTGCCTACCGCAACCCGGTGACTGCCTCCCTGGCCCGGGGGCTGGGCGGGGCCGAGGCCTATTACAACAGCGGCCGCCAGAAATATCTCGAGGGTCTCATGGACGAGGCCGAGAGCTATTTCAAGCTTGGCCTGCAGAAATATCCTGCCTCCCCCCAGGCTCCCGACTTTCACTACTGGCTCGGTGAGATCGCTTTCCGCCGCCACGACTACGCCGCCGCCCACCGCCATTTCCAGGCCGTGGCTGAGAAAGGCGGCGGCAATTTTTACGATTACGCCTGCTACTCCCTGGCTCTTCTGGATTATCGTGAAAAAAACTATGCCGCGGCCGTCAAATGGTTTTCCGAGGCGCTCAAGAGCCCGGACGCCCGGCTGCTTTCGGCATCGCTCTTCTGGAAGGCCGAAGCCCTGCTGCAGCTCGGCCGGCTCGAGGAAGGCGAGGCCGCTCTCAAGCAGCTGGTGGCGAAATTTTCCACCTCGGCCGAGTACCGGGCCGCCCTCTACAGGCTGGCCACCCTGGCCTTCAACCGGCGGGACTACCGGGCCGCGCTGGAATATCTTGTGGCCATGCCCCGGCCCGCCGAGGGCCCGGATATGCTCCAGCGCCAGGCCGACCTGGCCCGGGGCTGGTGCCTCCAGTTTCTTGATGACTATGCCGGTTCCCTGGAGGTTTTCCAGCGTTTACGGGTCGAAGCGGGCGGGGTGGACGATGTCGTGCCCTTGGCTTTCTTAGGCGAGATCCTGGCCCGGCTCCGGCAGCAGCAGTTGGACCAGGCCCTGGAGGTGTTCAACCGTCGTCCCGCGGCCTTGAAAAAGCTCCCGGTGGCCGCGGCCGCGGCCCGGGAACTGATGGCCGCCGCGATCGGGGCGAAAAAACCCGACCAGGCCATCGCCGTGGGCCGGGAGTTGACCACCGATTTTCCCGCCTCGCTGTTGAAGGTTGACGATTTCCGCACCCTGGCCCGGCTTCAGGTCGAGAATAAGGACTACACCGGAGCCCTGGCGACCATCGACCGGGGCCTGGAGAGTTTTGCCGGCCGGGAGAGGGCCGAGGCCTGTCTGCATCTTGAACAGGGGCAGGTCCTTTCGGCCGCCGGCCGCAGCGACGAAGCCCTGGTGGTGTTGCAGGCCCTGTTTGCGCGAAAAGAGCTGTTTGCCGACAATCCCGCCGACCGGGATCTTTTGTACCTGCTTTATACGCGGGCTCTGAATCACCGGAAAAACTACGCCGAAACCCTCAAGGTCCTGGCCCTGCTGCCGCCCGACTCGACCCCGGCCCGCCAGGCCGACTTGCTTTACGAGCGCGGCTGGGCCGCGCTCAAGAGCCGGCTTTACGGCCAGGCAATGGACGATTTTACCGGGTTTCTCAATCTCGAGCCGAAGACTAAGGCCAATGCTTCGATTATCGAAAATGCCGAGCTCAACCGTATCGAGGCGCTTTTCAACCTGCACCGGGACGAAGAGGTTCAGGCCCTGCTCAGTGATTTCATTCACCGACACCCGCAAAGCCGTTTCGAGCCGCGGGCCCGCAACTATCTCGGTCTGATCGCCATGCGCCAGGGCGAATTCGAAAAAGCCAGCGCTATCTTTTCCGCCATCCTTTCCCGCCGGAAAAACCTCGATCCGGGGCTCAAGGCGGAGGTTATTTTCAACCTTGGAGAAAGTCTTTTCAGCCGGGAAAAGTTCAAGTCAGCGATTCCGGTCTACCAGCGCCTGGTGGATGAGTATCCCGGTTCCAAGCTCAGCGGCCGGGCCCTGATTCGGATGGGCGAGAGTTATTTCAACCTGGGCGAATATTTAAAATCACAGCTGGTCTACTTGAAAGCCAAGCAGGCTTTTCCCGGCGGAGAGATTGACGAAAAGGCCAGCTACGGAATGCTGCTTTTAGCCTACAACCAGGACAAGTTCGACTATCTCGAGGTCGAGGTCAAGAGGTTCATCAAGAGATTCCCCGACTCCTCCTATACCGTGCCCTTGTTCATGCTTCTGGTC
>WFRT01000249.1 GCA_015486445.1 Pseudomonadota bacterium
GATTTCTGTTTTTCCTTACGCTCGCTTCGCCCGCATTGCAAAACTCGCTTACGCTCAGACAGTTGCAATGCTTATGGGCTCCCGCTCGCTGGGAAAAACAACGAAATCTTTCCGAAACCGCTCCGAAAAACCACTCCCTCCCACTCGAGGGGAGATGAAATTCAGATGAACAGCTACCCTCATTTTACGTATACACAAAATCAACAAAACACCCAATAAATCAATCTTTATCTTTTGTCAATATTTTTGTCCAGTCAATCTTTTTACGAAAATAGAATACAGTTTCTACAATTCTATTCGGGCTGGAAAAGATTAAAAAACAAAACATTACAAAGACATAAACCAGCCCATCTGGGGAGTTTCGGACGAACCGCCACAAGCGCCCGAACAGACCGTTAACCATCCCGGTTAAAATAAAATTTTAACTTGACAAAAAACAAAAACACGAATTATATGTATACACAAAGACTAAAAACAAAGCCCCTCATATTTCCAGCATCACCCCTTGCAACCACACCGGCCGGGAAAGAGAACGCGGAGCAGGAGCCTGCATCCATGAGCGACCACCAGCTTTTTGCCAAGCTCACCATCTTGAGCCTCGAGCAGGCGATAGTGGTTCCCTACTTCACCTACCGCATGGCCCTCGAGGGCGCCCGGGTCATTCGCCTGGAGCACCCGGTATTCCACGATCCCAACCGCCTGGTCGGCGACCAGGTCCTGGCCGAGGAACGGATGAATGCCTACTACCTGACGATCAACGCCGGCAAACAGGCCCTGACCCTGAATCTCAAGGAAGCCAAAGGCCGCAAGCTCCTGCACGAGTTGATTGCCAGCCTCCCGGTCGACATCTTCGTCACCAACCAGCTGCCGAAAAATTATGTCAAGCTGGGGATTGACTACGAAACCCTGGCGGCCCGGAAAAAGGACCTCATCTGGATCGGGGTTACCGGCTTCGGCCCCGAACGCAACGAGGGCGCCTACGATCCCATTCTCCAGGCCCGCAGCGGCCTGATGGATCTCACCGGGGAGGCCGACGGCGCCCCCCAGGTGCTGGGCATCCCCCTGCCGGACATGGGCAGCAGTGAACAGGTCTACGGCCTGGCCATGAAAGCCCTCTACAAAAAAGCTTTAACCGGCAAAGGTTCGCGTATCGATTTTTCGATGTTCCGAAGCTCGGCCAGCTGGCATGCCATCAATATCCCGATGACCGCATCATTCGGCAAAACCTTAAAGCGCCGGGGCAACACCCACGAATTTTTCGCCCCGGTTTCGGTTTTTGCAACCAGCAACGGGTACATCTATCTCGCGGTCGGCAACGACCGCCAGTGGCGGGAGCTGGTCCAGCTGCCCGGCTTCGAAACGCTGGACCGGCCGGAATATCTCCACAACCGGGGTCGAATCGCCGACGTCGACAATCTCAACCGCCAGCTCAACGCCATCACCCAAAATTTCACCACCCGGGAACTGCTGGAAAAATTTCAAGACATTACGGTCCCGGCCTCGCGAATCAACAGCCTGGCCGAACTGATCGAAGACGAGTTGATAAAAGACAAGCTGATGACCACCACCGACCCGAAAAGCGGCCGCTCCGTCACCCTGGCCCCGCCGCCGCACGACACCGACTACCTTGACGAGCGCAAAAGAAAGCTTCCCTTCCCGCCGCGGCTGGGGGAGCACAACCGGGAAATATTCACCCGGGAGCTGGGCCTTGCCGACGGGGCCCTGGAAGAACTGCGGGCGCAAAAGGTTATTTAACGGCGCGCGACGACCGCGCCCAATCACCAAGAAATTGAAAGGAGGAGATGATGAAAAGATTTTTATCCGTGCTGCTGATTCCGGCCCTGATCCTGATGGCCGGGCTGACCATTCCCGCCCCGGCCCGGGCCCAAACCATCAAGCTGACCTACGCCAATTTCCCCCCGGCCCCGACCTTCCCCTGCGTCCAGATGGAACGCTGGGCCAAGGAAGTGGAAAAAAGAACCAACGGCAAGGTCAAGGTAACCACCTTTCCCGGCGGCACCCTGCTGGGCGCCAAGAACATGCTCGACGGGGTCATCTCGGGCATGGCCGACATCGGCTGCTTCTGCCCCCCCTACATTCCCGGGCGCTTCCCGCTGATGGCCGGCATCGACCTGCCGCACGGGTTCACCAGTGCCACCGTGGCCAGCGCCACCCTCTGGGACCTCTACCAGAAATACCAGCCCAAGTCCTATGCCAAGGTCAAGGTCCTGACCATGTTCACCTGCGCTCCGGCCAACATCATGTCGAAAGTCCCGGTCAAAAAACTCTCTGACCTGAAGAAACTCGAAATCCGGGGCACCGGCATTTCCGGCAAGTATCTCGACGCGATGGGCGCCATCCCGGTCGCCATGCCGATGTCCGGCGTCCCCGAATCGCTGCAGAAAGGCGTGGTCAAGGGGCTCTTCTCCTCGCTCGAGGTCATGAAGGACTTCAAATTCGCCGACCTCTGCAAGTACGTCACGATCACCAACGGCCCAACCACCTCGTTTGCCGTGGTCATGAACCTGAAAAAATGGAACTCGCTGCCGGAAGACGTCAAGAAGGTTTTCAACGACCTCGGCCGTGAGCAGGCAATCTGGACCGGCAAGTACGAAGACCAGCACGTCAAGG
Organism: Pseudomonadota bacterium; assembly: GCA_015486445.1. Taxonomy (GTDB): domain Bacteria; phylum Desulfobacterota; class Anaeroferrophillalia; order Anaeroferrophillales; family Tharpellaceae; genus JAADEO01. Next base: position 2,632 of record WFRT01000249.1, read on the forward strand.
AGGCAATCGCCTGGTCGAAGGAGAGAAAAGGGGTTGCAGTCTACCACTTTTCCTCGCCGGAACAGGCCCAGATCAAGGAAAAAGTAGGTTTCATGACCGACAGCTATCTCAAGGAAACCGCGGCCAAGAACCTGCCCGGCAAGGAATTTCTCTCGGATCTCGCGGCCCTGAAAGCCAAGTATGAAAAAGAGTACGGCAAGTAAGGC
>WFRT01000250.1 GCA_015486445.1 Pseudomonadota bacterium
CCCTGCAATCGTCCCCCCGACCCGGGAAAACAGGAAAATTAGAAAATGAGCGAGAATCTGCTTAATCTGCTGCGCCAGGCCGGGATCACCCCGAAGAAACACGGCCACAACGCCAAGCGCGGGGCCGAGTTCTGCTCCCCCTGCCCGCTTTGCGGCGGGGAGGATCGTTTCGTTACCTGGCCCGAAGCCCCGACCAGCGGCGGGGGGCAGGGTTTTTTCTGGTGCCGGGGCTGCGATTTTTCCGGCGATGTGATCGAGTTCCTGCGCCGGGTTGGCGGTTTAACCTTCAAACAGGCGGCGGCCCGGGCCGGCAAACGGCTGCCGCTGCGGCCCCCGACCCTGCGCCTGCCCGGGTCGCCGGCACCAAATACGGCAAAAGGGCCGGCGAAAATCGCCGCTGACGGGATTTCTTCCCCCTCCCGACCCCAGGGGCCGGAGTTACCGGGAGTGCTCTGGCGGGAAAAGCTGGGCCATTTTGTCGCGCGTTGTCGGGAGCGGTTGGCTGAGAATAAAGCGGCGCTCGATGAGTTGGCGGCCCGGGGTATCGACCCGGCCGCGGCCGCGCGCTGGCGTCTGGGGTGGAATCCCGGCGACCGCCAGGGGCGCGACCTCTACCGCGACCGGGCCGCCTGGGGGGCGCCGCCGGCGACCCGGCCCGACGGCCGCGCCAAGCGTCTCTGGCTGCCGGTCGGCCTGGTGATTCCGGCCTATTCTCCGGCCGGCGACCTGTTGCGGGTCAAAATCCGGCGCCCGCGGCCGCAAAGCGGCCAGCTTTCAGGGCCGCGCTATTACGTTGTGCCGGGTTCCTCGCGTGAGCTCGTGCTGCTCGATAGCGGCCGGCCGGTGGTGGTCGTGGTCGAGGCCGAGCTCGACGCCCTGGCGGTGGCCGCCTTAACCCCGGCCGCGGCCCTGGCCCTGGGTTCAGCCCAGGTCAAACCCTCCGGCGCCGCCCTGGCCCACCTCGAGCGCGCCCGGCAGATCCTGGTAGCCCTCGACGCCGACGCCCCCGGGGCTCAGGCCTGCGCCTGGTGGCTTGAGCGCTTCCCCCGGGCCCGGCGCTGGCCGGTCCCCCAGGGCAAAGACCCCGGCGAAGCCTACGCCGCCGGCGTCGACCTCAACGCCTGGGTCCGGGCCGGCCTCAACCCGCGGCTCAAACTGGAGCTGGGCGGGACCCTTCCTGGAGCGGCTCGTGAGATTTCGCAGGTTTCCCCAGCGAGCGGAGCCCCCAAAAGCGAGCCACTGTCTGAGCGCAGCGAGTTTGGCGAGCCGGGGCGCAGCGAACGCGGAGAAAACCGCGAAAGCGAGCGCAGAAGCGGAAAGGGAGCCCCCGCCCCGGCCGAAATCCCGCCTTCGGTGCTCGAACTCGCCGAGCTCCTCGCCGACGCCCCGGTGGTTTTTGAATGGAGCCGGACCAGCGGCCGCCAGCGCCTGGTCTGCCGCTCGAAGGCTTTTGACCGGGCCCATCCGGGCCGGGTGCGGCGCATCTCGGAATTGTTCTTTTTCGACCCCGCGGTCGAAAACTACCTGATAGACCACCCGGCCGAGGAAATCTCGGCCGCCAACCTGCTCTACCGGGGCCGGGTCCCCGGCCAGGGCGCCAACCCGCAACCGGAAAGGGGGTAAAAAATGACCTGGAACGAATTTGACCGCCGTATCAACCTGTTTATCGAGGACCTGATGACCACCGGCTATTTCACCGACGCCAACTGGCAGGAGACCGCCGGCGCCCTGGGCGAGCCCTTCCAGGCCCGCCTCGAGCTGACCAGCGACCCGGGCCCGGTCTACACCCTGGCCCTGGTCGAGGACCCGGACGACAACGAGATTTACATCCTCCCGGCCCAGGCCGGCTGCCAGGCCTTTAACCTGACCCCGGCCGGCCTCTACTGCTGGCTCTGGCTCTACGAGACCGCCGACGGCCCGCCGGCCGCCGCCAATCCCGGCGACCCGGCCGCCCTCGACGACCCCGAGCTTTGCGACCTCTGCCTGGCCCCGATCCGCAACGGCCGCTGCGTCGCCTGCGGCCGCCCGGCGGCGGGCCGATGTTGAGGGGAATGATGGCGCCTGGGGCTGGTGCCAGGGTTGGGGCTTTCCTTCCGCTCGGCGCTCGATTTCGTGGTTTTCTCCGCGCTCGCTGCGGCCGGCTCGCCGAACTCGCTGCGCTCAGACAGCGGCTCGCCTGTTGGCCTCCGCTCGCTGGGAAAACCAACGAAATCTCACGAGGAGCTCCAGTAAAACCCCAACCCAGCGGGTTTGTTGATGGTTCGCTTTCTTCCCTCACCCGGCCCCAGCCCCCAGGTTGACGGGTTTACCTCCTTCCCGCCGGGGGCTGAGGCTGGGGTTTGGGTGGAGCCGCCTCAGCAAGCTTTTACCGTTTTTCCAGTGAGCGGGGCGAAGGCCGGAGCCACTGTTTGAGCGCAGCGAGTTTGGCGGAGGCAGCGCCGCGA
>WFRT01000251.1 GCA_015486445.1 Pseudomonadota bacterium
GCCCAGCACCCGGTCGAATTCGCCGATGCCGCTGACGGTTCTGGACTGTTCGCTTTCGGCGACCTGGTTCAGCGGCCGCGGTTGTTCATCGTGGCCCGCCAGGTCGCCGATTACGGCAAGCAGTTCCGGGGGTTCCTGGGCCGGGCCGGCCGCGGCTTCGGGCGGGGCTTCACGCATCGTTTCCCACTCCCCGCAGGCCGGGCACTTGCCCAGCCATTTGGCGCTCTGGTAGCCGCATGCGGTGCAGAAGAAGGAGCTTTTGTTTTTCCTGGCCGCCATTTTTTCCTCCTAGCCCCGGCGATGGTAGCGGATGTTCAGGAGAATCGCGATCAGGATTATCGAGGTCATCATCGAGGTGCCGCCATAACTGAACAGGGGCAGGGGGATGCCGACCACCGGCATGATCCCGGAAACCATGCCGATGTTGATCGTGATCTGGAGAAAGAAAGTTGCGGCGATACCGCCGGCCAGGTAGCTGCCGAAGGGGTCGCGGGTCGACATGGCAATGTTTACGGCCCGGATCAGGAAGAAAAAATAGATGGCCAGCAGCAGCAGGGTGCCGAGAAATCCCCATTGTTCGGCGTAGGCCGCGAAGATAAAGTCGGTGTGCTGTTCGGGTAGGAAGTGGAGGGTGTTCTGGGTGCCCTTGAGAAAGCCCTTGCCGAACAGCTTGCCGGCCCCGATGGCGATCTTCGACTGGGCGATATGGTAGCCGGAACCCAGGGGATCGCTGCCGGGATCGAGAAAGGTCATGATCCGGCGGCGCTGGTAGTCATGCAGAAAATGCCAGCCGGTGAAAGCGGCGGCCAGGGCGGTGATGGCGATGGTGACGAGCGTTCCCCGGGTGATTCCGGCCAAGAAAATGACGATGCCCGAGATCATGATGATCAGCATCGCGGTGCCGAGGTCGGGTTGCTTGAGAATCAGGACGCAGGGCAGGGCGACCATCAGGGCCGGGATCACCAGTTCCTTGAAATTGTAGGGTGGCGGAATGCGGCGGTTGCTGAAGTAGCGGGCCAGGGCCAGTACCACGGTCAGTTTGACCAGTTCCGAGGGCTGGATGTTGAAACCCCCGAGAGAAAGCCAGCGGGTGGCCCCCATGTGGCTGCTGCCGACCACTTCCACGGCCACCAGCAGTATCAGGCCGATGCCGTAAAGAGGGTAGGCGGCCTGGTAGAGAAAGTTGTAATGGATCAGGAAAAAAGGGGAGGCAAAGACCAGGGAAAGGACGAACCAGGCCAGCTGCCGACGACAGTAGGGAGTGAGGAAGCCGCTGGCTTCGGGATTGTAAGTGGCGCTGTAGATGGTCATGATGCCGAGTCCGACCAGGATGAAGGTCAGGGCCAGCATCAGGTAGTCAAAATCCTGCAGGCGGCTGCGGTCCAGGGGTTGTTCGTGCAGATGCCGGCGCGGCCACGAACCGTGCTGGTTGAGGCCGGTGCGGGGCCGGGGGGAGGAGGAACGTTTGATGGTCATCGGGCTCGGGCCGGAAGCGGAGAATTAAGAAATGTGAAATTGCCTGAAAACTGATTATATGCCCTCCGTTCTTTGAAATCAATCTCTTTCCCGGGAAAAGTAAATTCGCAGTTTCCGGAAGAGACTGTCGGCCGGTCGGCTGGTCGGGTGGCTGTCCGGCTGGCGTAAAGGGTAGCTGCGAAAGATTCTGTCCCAGCCTTCCCGGTCGGCCCCGACCTCCACGTCGTGATAGGGAGCCAGGTGGTCAAGGTAGAGATTATGCAGCCGGGCATGGCCCCAGTCGGGTTCGAAGCGGTCCCGGGGCTGGAGATAGAGGATCAGGAAGTCGTGCCCGGGATAGCATTCGGTAAAGGTCTCGAGAATGGCCTCGGCATCTTCGCGGCCCGGGTTGGGATTGCGTTTACGGAAATAGAGGACCTTTTTTTTCGAAGCCACCAGTTGCCGCCATTTTGCCACAAGGTGGTCTACCTTCTTCTTTTCTTCCTGGTAGACCTTGTCGAAATCGTAGTCGTTGCGAAAAACCCTTAGCCCGCTGTCCGGGTCGATACGGGAGTAGAGCCGGGCGTGGAAGGAAACCCCGGTCAGGCGGTCGGTGACCATGTGATCAACGCTGGCCGGCTCCAGGTTTTCCTTGAGAAAGAGGTTTTTGAAATCGTTTCTGAGTAAATTTACCAGGGCGTCGCTATCAACCACCGTAAAGCGAAAGATGCTGCTCTCCTCGTAGCCGATGCGGCGAAACTGGAGACCCGGCTCGCAGTTGTCTCCCAGCGATATGTAAGCGTCGAAAGCCCGGTTATCTCTCTTCATGGTGTTTAAGACCTCAGGGTTTCCCGCCTTTCCAAGTTCCGGATCGCTATGTCGAGCCTGTGGCGTTTCCGGCCCTCGGCCTGGTTGCGGCGGCTTTTCAGTTTGTGGAGCAGGAGGTTGTCGTGGATGAGCTGGAGATTGCGGGCCTCAAAGACAGAAATGTCGCCCAGGATCCGCTTGCGGGTAAAATCTTCCACCATCTGTTCGATGACCGAAGAAATCAGC
>WFRT01000252.1 GCA_015486445.1 Pseudomonadota bacterium
TATCCCCCTTGTCGACCGGGTCTTGAAACCCCGGTCGACTGCGGGTCTTGCCGGGGCTTGCCGAAAAGAGGCCAGGCGATTGTCCGAAGCTGAGCTCAGAGCCCTGCCGGGACTTTTTGCCCGGCTGGGCCGGCCGTTGCTTGCCGGAGTTGACGAGGTCGGCCGCGGCTGCCTGGCCGGTCCGGTGGTCGCCGCCGCCGTGGTCCTGCCGGCCGGATTTGATCCGGCGGGAATCGATGATTCCAAAAGCGTCGGAGCCCGCCGGCGGGAAGAGCTCTTCGACCGGCTGGTGAACTCCGGGGCGGTGATCGGACTGGGGCAGGTTTCGGCCGCGGAGGTGGACCGGATCAACGTCCTGCAGGCTTCGCTGGCGGCGATGGTCAAAGCCCTGACCTCTCTCCGGCTGGTTTGCGACATGGTGGTCGTTGACGGGCGCCAGCCCCTGCCGCTTTCCCTTCCCCAGTATCCCCTGGTCCGGGGAGATTCCCGCTGCCTGCCGGTTGCCGCCGCCTCGATTGTCGCCAAGGTCGTCCGCGACCGGCAGCTGATCCATTACGACCGACGTTTCCCCGGGTACGGTTTCGCCCGGCACAAGGGATACGGCACCGTGGCCCATCGCCGGGCCCTGTCCGAACTCGGTCCCTGCATTCTGCACCGGCGCAGCTTTCGGTGTACTTTACCCGGAAAATGAAACTTTCCCGGTAACTATTCAGCCGAATACGGGGTCGGGCGCGGTTTTTCTTCGCTAAGCGTTAAGATTTCTGTTTTTCCAGCGCTCGCTCCGCCCGCATTGCAAAACTCGCTACGCTCAAACAGTTGCAATGCTTATGGGCTCCCGCTCACTGGGAAAAACGACGAAATCTTTCCGAAATCGCTCCGAAAAACCACCCCCGCCCCCTCCTGAAAGAGGGGAGATAGAATTTAGCTGAATAGTTACCTTTCCCGAATTTGAGGCCCGCCATGTCTGACGATCCCCGGCATACCTTTGGTGAGTGGGGGGAGGAACTGGCGGCCCGGCAACTCGAGGCTGCCGGGTTTGACGTGGTGGCCCGCGGTTTCCGTTGTCGTTTCGGTGAAATTGATATTATCGCCCGCAAGGCGGACCTGTTGATTTTCTGCGAGGTCAAGAGCCGGCGGCGGGACAGTTTTACCAGCCCTCTCGAGGCCGTTGGCCGAACCAAGCAGGCGCGCCTGGTCAAGACCGCCGGCTGGTATCTGAACAGTCGCGGGTGGGATGGCGATGTTCGTTTCGATGTCATCGCGGTTCTGGCCCGGCCCGGCCGGCGGCCCGAGATCGAGTGGATCGAGGATGCCTTCCCCTGGTGGGAGTGACAAGGCTCAAATTTTTCCCGAGAGAGTGTACCCATGGTTGATGACAAGCGCAGCAACGATTACGAACCGGAAGAGGGAGGGGTCGCTGCGGAGCGTTTCAACGATCCCGAATGGATGAGCCGGGCCCTGGCGGAGCTTGATGATGATCTCAATTCGGTGACCGAGGAGTTGAAAAAATCCTATACCCGCCTGGCGGCCGGCGCGGCCCGGGTCGAGGCCGAGCTCAAGGCGGCTTTCGAGGCCGGTGACGAGATGGCTTACGAAGCTGCCAGGATCAAGAAAAATATGATTCTTGAACGCTTGCGTGAACTCGAGAGCCTGCAGTTGTGAGTTATCCTCTGGCCGAGTTTCTCTTTACCGCGGCGATGCTCAGGCGGACCCCGCGCAGCGGGCTGCAGTTTCTCGGCAGCGGCCGGGAAAGTGTGGCCGAGCATGTTTTCGAGGTCATGATTGTCGCCTTTGCCCTGGTCAAGATGGCTCGGAAGGAGGGCTTGGAGATCGATGAAAACCGGGTGCTCAAGCTCTGCCTGGTTCACGACCTGCCCGAGTCCCGGACCGGCGACCTCAATTATGTCAACAAGAAGTATCTCAAGGTTGATGAAAAAAAGGCTCTGGACGACATGTGCCGGCCCCTTTTCTTCGGTGACGAACTGGCCGGCCTGGTGGAGGAGTTCGAAAAGCGGGAGAGCCCCGAGGCCCGCCTGGCGGCTGATGCCGACCAGATTGCCCTGATGGTGCTGTTGCGGGAAGAAAGCGATCTCGGCAACCGCCAGGCCGACAAATGGCTGGCGGTAGCCGGTCAGCGCCTGTTGACTGAAACCGGCCGCCAACTGGCCCTCGAACTCAAGGAGTGCGACTGGAGTTCCTGGTGGTTTACCAAGGACAGCCGGCAATGGTGGGTCAACGGCCGTTCTGCCGAGGAAGAAGGGTAGATGAAAAAATTTTTCCCGGTGCTGTTTCTGCTGTTGCTGTTTCCGGTGGCTGCGGCCGGCGCCGGGAAAACCATCGGGATACCGGTTGTCGCTCCCCTGAGCGGGCCCCTGGCATCGTTCGGCCAAGGGGTTGTGAACGGGGCCCGGCTCAAGGCCGAGGAGTTGAACACAAACGGCGGCATTAACGGCCGGCCGGTGGCGATCCGTTTCGAGGATGACCGCTGTGATCCGCAAACCGCCGCCGCGGTGGCCGTCAGGCTGGCCTCCGATCCCGATGTTTTTATCGTTGTCGGTCATGTCTGCAGTTCCGCGACCCTGGCCGCCCTGCCCATTTACCGCGCCGCCGGGCTCCCGGCCATCACCCCGGCTTCAACCAATCCGGCTGTCGGCCGACTCAGTGCCATTTATTTTCGCAACGTCTATCAGGATGAGTTCCAGGGTGCTTTCCTGGCCCGCTATGTCAGCCGGGCCAGGCACTACAAAAGGGTTGCCATCCTGTTTGCCGCCAATGATTACGGGCTCGGACTCAAAGACGCTTTTGCCGCGGCGGCCCGCCGGCTGGGACTGCAGATCGTGGATTGCGAATCCTGCCCGGCCGAGCGCACCGATTTTCGGGCCCAACTGGCGAAAATCAGGGATTTAAATCCCGATGCTGTCTTTCTTGCCGGTTACGCTCCGCAGGCGAGCCTGATCGTTTCTCAGGCCCGGGGCCTGGGGATGAAATGTGTTTTTTTTGGTGCTGACGGCCTGGACGACGCCCTGATGCTGAAAAACCCGGATGCCGAAGGTCTGTTCGTCACCACCCCGTTCCTGGCCGACCGGGGCGGGGCCATGGTCCGGGATTTTGTCGAGCGCTATCGCCGCCGTTTCGGGCTTGAGCCCGACTGGTTTGCCGCCAACACCTATGACGCTGTCGGCCTGGCGGCCGCGGCTCTGGCCCGGGCCGGCTGTGACCGGGGGAAGGTATCGGCCTGGCTGGCCGCACTTGATTCGCCTGGGAACGCTTACCAGGGCATCGCCGGGCCGATCTATTTCGATGCCCACGGTGATTGTTTGAAACCAATCTTTGTCAAGCTTGTCAGGCACGGCAGATGGGTAAGTGCCGCCGACCAGCTGCAACCGTAGTCTTCCATTCCATGCTTCATGCCCTCCTTGCCTCGTCCACGCTTTTTCTGCAGCAGCTGATCAACGGCGCTGTTCTGGGAGGCCTCTACGCCTTGATCGCGCTGGCCTACAGCCTGGTCTACGGGGTCGCGCGGCTGGTAAACTTCGCCCACGGTGAAATTTACCTGTTCGGGGCTTTCATCTTTCTCTCCCTGTTGAGCGGTTTTTTCGGCGTCGTCCTGTCGTTCGGCCCGGCCCTGCTTGGCGCTGTCGCCTTTTGCGCCCTGTTGGGGGTTTTGCTGGATAAGGTCTTTTTCCGTCCTCTGCGCCGGGCCCCGGCCCTGGCCGGCCTGATGACGACAATCGGACTCTCGGTTATCCTGCAGAATCTTGCCCTGCTCATCTGGGGCAGCCGGAGCCGGATCTTTTTCGGGGCTCTGGTTCCCGCTTTTTTCGCCCGCCCGGCCCTGCAGTCTGGCGGGCTGGTGGTCAGCTGGTTCCAGGTGATAATTATCGCCGCTACGGCGGGCACGCTGGCCGGTCTTCAACTGCTGCTCTATCGTACCCGTTTCGGCCGGGCCGTGCGGGCGGTCAGCCAGGATCGGACGGCGGCTGCCCTGGTCGGGGTCAATGTCGACCGGGTGGTTTCCGGGGTTTTTGCCATCGCTGCAATCCTTGCCGGCCTGGCCGGCATCATGGCCGGGTGTTACTGCAGCGCCATCTCTCCGGCAATGGGCTATACAGCCGGCATCAAGGGCTTTTCCGCGGCCGTTGTCGGGGGGCTCGGCAGCCTTCCCGGTGCGGTTCTGGGAGGCGGCATCTGCGGTCTGGTCGAGGCTTTTGGCGCCGGTTACATCTCTTCCCCGTACCATGAGGGGCTCGTTTTCGTGACCATGATCGTGATCCTGCTGCTGAAACCGGGCGGCCTGGCGGGCCGGAAGAGTTGATTTGCCTCATGCATCCTGACGACCGTTTTTTTGGTGACTGCAAACTCTGGCTTTCTTTACTGGCGGCGGCTCTGGCCCTGCCCTGGATACCAATGGGGGCCATGGCGGCCTATGTCCTGCAGATCGCGACCCTGACCCTGCTCTACATGATCCTGGCCCAGGGGCTCAACCTCGGTTTGAGTGCGACCGGCCTGTTCGATTTAGGCTACGTTGCCTTTTTTGCCCTCGGGGCTTATACGACCGGCATCCTGATGGTTGACTGGCACTGGAACTTCTGGCTGGTGATACCGGTGGTCCTGTTGCAGGGAGCCCTGTGGGGTGGCCTGCGCGCGGGGCTCTTTTTCAGGCTTGAAGGTTACGGTTTTGCGGCCTGTACCTTTGCCTTTGCCGCACTCGTTATGCTCGTTATCGGCAAAGAAAGCGCTTTGACCGGGGGGATGATGGGGTTGTCCGGCATCAGCCGGCCCGAGCTTTTCGGCCAGGTTTTCACCCAGCCCCGGGAATGCTACTATCTGGTTCTGGCCTTGCTGCTTGTGGTTTTATGGGTGCTGGTGAGGGTGCGCAAATCCCGTCTCGGGCGGGCCTGGTATGCGCTTCGCGTAGACCCGGTCGCGGCCGCCTGCATGGGGATAGATACGACCCGCTACAAGTTTGCGGCATCTGTTTTGAGCGCCATGATCGGAGCCCTGGCCGGGGCTTTTTACGCGACCTGGTTCCGTTTTCTTCACCCGGACATGTTCACCTTTCGCGAATCGATCCTGGTTTTAGGCCTGGTTGCTTTTGGCGGTTACGGCAGTATCAGCGGCGCTCTGCTCGGGGCCCTGCTCCTGATTCCCTTAAGTGAAATACTGTATTTCATCCTGCCGGCCGGGCTCGGCCCCGCACGCTTTCTGCTGTTGGGCTTGCTGGTTGTCTTGACCCTGCGGTGGCGGCCGGCCGGTCTTTTGCCGGCCTGGGGAAGGGAAGGTGAACGGCATGACTGACGCCGTTAAACGCCAACCGGGCCAAATCCTGCTGGAGGTTTCCGAACTGGTCGCAGGCAACGGTGACCAGG
>WFRT01000253.1 GCA_015486445.1 Pseudomonadota bacterium
CAAAAGTCACCAGCCTGGCAAACATGACCGGCCGGCCGGTTTGCTGGTTTTACTCTGCAAAGGGAAAATCAAAGCTCATGCCCCTGGACCGCAAAAAAATGATCCTCGTCGTCGATGACGAGGAAGATATCCGCGAAATCCTGGTCGAGACCCTGGAAGGGCTGGGATTCGACCACATGACCGCCTGCGACGGCAGCGAAGCCATCGACCTGCTCGATCAGTATCACAACCTCATCGACGCCATCATCTGCGACCTCAAGATGCCCAACGTTTCGGGCGACCAGGTGATCATTCACGTCCGCCGCCACTACCCGATCATCCCGATCGTCATTCTCACCGGCTTTGCCCAGCTCGACATGGCTCTCGACCATATGCGCCTCGGGGCTTTCGACTACATGACCAAGCCTTTCCGGGTCCAGGAACTTCTTTTCCTGCTCAACCGCGCCCTCGAATTCAGGGCTCTCCAGGAAGAAAAGCTCGCCTACCAGAACACCCTGGAAGTCAGAATCGAGAAGGTCACCCGGGCCCTGCACAACCGGGTAATTCAAACCGTCAGCTCCTTCATCCTGGCAATCGAGGAAAAGGATCGCTACACCCAGGGCCACTCCAAGCGCGTCGCTCACTACGCCACCTTGATGGCCGACCACCTGGGCCTGACCGACTCCGAACGCCAGGATCTGATTTTTTCGGCCCAGCTGCACGACATCGGCAAAATCGGCATCTCCGAGCAACTGCTCAACAAGCCCGGCAAACTCGACCCGGACGAATACGAGGTCTTCAAGACCCACCCGGTCAGAGGGGTGAAAATCCTCGAACCCCTCGAATTCCTGGGCCACCTCCTGCCGATCATCGAAGCCCACCATGAGCGCTACGACGGCGGGGGCTACCCCAAAGGTCTCAAAGGCGGGGAGATCCCCTACTTTGCCCGCATCATCGCGGTCTGCGACACCTTCGACGCGATGACCTCGGAACGCTCCTACCGCAGTTCCCTACCCTTCAGCGCGGCCATCCAGGAGATCCGGGAGAGCTCCGGCACCCAGTTCGACCCCCAGGTCGCCCGGGCCTTCATCCAGGTTCTCGACAAGGTTCGACAGGGCAGCGAACCGGTACAGCCCGAAGACGACAGCAAGCCGGCAACCGCCTAGAGCCATTCCCCCTCATCCGCGTAGGGCTTGCAGATTGCCGCCAACTCCCCTTTAAGACTCAAGAACCGCTCCTTCATCCCCTTGAGCCACACCCCGTGACGCCGGGTCTGTTCCTCGGTGAAAAAGATATTGTCTTCCCGGATTTCGATTGCGAGCCGGGCCTGGCCCTCCGCCAGGGACAGGTAGCCGTCGTTGCGGCAGGCCAGGCACAGAACCCGGTTCCCGCCCAGGAGTTGAACGACATCGCTGCCGCACAGGGGGCAGGTCCAGGGCTTGAACCTTCGGGGCTCGTCGCCAAGCAGCTGTTTACCGAGCGCCGCGGCCCGGCCGAGCTGCTCTTCGTTGTCCAGGAAGATCTCGCCCGGCAGCGCCCCGAAAAAGATTTCCGAAGCCCGGATGTCGAGCCCCATGATCAGGCTGAAACTGTTCAGCATCAGTTCGCTTATCCCGGCCTCGTGGGGCAGGCCGGCGGTCACCAGGTTGAGAACCGGTTTGCCCCGAAGATCGAACTTGCCGGAAAAAAGCTGCAGGCAGCGATCCTGAAAAACCTTCAGCACCCCGTTGGCACCAAGAAAATAGGTGGGGGTGGCGATGATCAGGGCGTCGGCCCCCGACAGGGCGCCGGCAACCTCGGCATAATCGTCGTCCAGGGGACATTTTCCGGTCATCAGGCAGCTGTAACATCCTTTGCAGGGTTTGATCTGCTTGTCGGTCAGGCGAATCAGCTGCAATTCATGCGGCTGCGGCAGATGCCGGCAGATCTCCTTGACCAGGATTTCGCTGTTGCCGAGACGGCGGGGCGAAAGCACCAGGGCCACAATTTTTTTGATCTCTCCCATCAGTTCTCTCCTTAGAAATGAATTCCGCGGGGGCCCGGATTGCGTAACCGGCGCCCCCCAAATCTGCGTTTATTCCGGGGAATAAACCGGTTTACGGTTTGCCGCATAAACCCCGGCGGGGCAAACAAATAGAACCATATTCTATTTCATTGAAACAGCACACGCAATACAAATACTATAGGTATGAATACGTTGTTGACAAACTGTTTACAAACCTTGTGCCCATTCTAAACAAGCTAAAATACTGGACTTTTCCAAAACCTGCCGTTTTTTCTAGAGTTATTTATTTTTCCTTTTATTTCAATATGTTACATTGACCCTCCGGCACCCGGTTGAATTGACAATCATTTTTCTTCCACCCGGGTCCGCCAACCGGCCCGATTGTTGACAAGTCTGCCCCGGAATCCCCTGCCAAGAAGGCCGAAAAGAGCTGTCAGCCTGGAGAAATCCCGCCTGAAAGCACATCGTCATGAGAAAAAAGACGAATATCAAATCATGTTCATGGTCACTGAACAGACTCCGGCAGAAAAGCTGCCGGGACCCCCGCCCGCAGACTCCGCCGCGGGCCGACCGGTTGACAACCAACCGCACCTCTGTTAACAGGAGGGGCGCTTTTTCTCACCCAAACCCAGCACCCCAGGGAGACCACGCTTGTCAATCATCAACGCCATCATCCTCGGCATCATCCAGGGCCTGACCGAATTTCTCCCGGTCAGCAGTTCCGGCCATCTGGTCATCGCCGAGCACCTGCTCCCGGGCTGGCACCAGCCCGGAATCGTTTTCGAGGTTCTCCTCCACCTGGCCACCCTGCTGGCGGTCATCATCTTTTTCCGCCGCGACCTCTTCAAGCTGCTGCAGTCGCTTTTCTGCTCCGGCCCCGAAAACCGCCGCCAGCGCCGTTTCCTGGCGATGCTGATCCTGGCCACGATTCCGACCGGGATCATCGGCCTGGCCGGAAAGAAGATTTTCATCTCGCTGTTCGACCGCCTCGACGTGGTCGGGGCCATGCTGCTGATCACCGCCCTGCTGCTCTGGCTGGCGGAAAGCCGCGACCCGGAACACATGCGGGAGCAGGAACTCTCCCCGGGCAAGGCGATCCTCGTCGGCATCGTCCAGGGGCTGGCGATCCTGCCCGGCATCTCGCGCTCCGGCTCCACCATCTCCTGCGCCATGCTGGCCGGCATCGAGCCCAAAACCGCGGCCCGCTTTTCCTTCATCCTGTCAATTCCGGCCATCGCCGGAGCCGCCCTGCTCAACCTGAAAGAGATTCAGGCCATTCCCCCAAGCCAGTTTTCCGCCTGTCTCTGCGGCGCCCTGGCGGCACTGGTCACCGGCCTGCTGGCCCTGAAACTGCTGCTCATGATTATCGAGGAAAGACGCTTGCGAATCTTTGCCGTCTACTGCGCCGTGGTCGGCGCCGCGACCCTGGTGCTGGCCCTGGTTTGACACCTCTGTCCGGTTAAGCGCAAAACTTAGGCAGAGCGCCTCTTCAGAAACAAAACCCCCGGCCGGAAAGGACCAGCCCCCAGGTGAAAGAAATCTTTTTCAAGCTCGTCGCCGCCATTGTCGCCATGGTCGGCAAGCTGGGCTATACCGGCATCATTGTCATGATGTTTCTGGAAAGCTCGTTTTTTCCCTTTCCCAGTGAAATCGTCATCCCCCCCGCCGCCTACCTGGCTGAACGCGGCCAAATGAACCTGGCAGTGGTAATCGTCTGCGGCATCTCAGGCAGCATTTTAGGGGCCCTGTTCAACTACTGGCTGGCCCTCAAGCTGGGGCGGCCGGCGTTGCTGCGCTACGGCCGCATCTTCGGCCTGACCCCGGAAAAATTCGACCGCAGCGAAGCCTTTCTGCGCCGCCACGGGGTTTTCGGCACCTTTATCGGCCGCCTGATCCCGGTGGTGCGCCAGTATATCTCGTTTCCCGCCGGCCTGGCCCGGATGCCGCTGCTGCCCTTCATCCTGGCCACCGGGGCCGGGGCCGGAATCTGGGTGCTGATCCTCGCCGCGATCGGCTGGCTGGTGGGCAACAACCGGGAGTTGATCATGCTCTACTCCCACAAGACCTTCTACCTGCTCGCCCCCCTGATCCTGATAGCCTGCCTGGTCTACATCTACCGCCAGAAAAAAAAGCCGGCCCGAAACCGTTAGCCGCGACCGGCCGCCGGAAATTTTCCGGCGGCCCGGGGCCGCGGACGGAAAGATGTCATCTTGCCGCAAGGCCTGCTTCAGCGGCCCGGACACTGCCGGGCAATTTCCGGAGCGATCTTCTTGTTGCCGTAGGCTTTCTCAAAATGATCGGCGAATTCACCGGCCAGCCGACAGGCCCGCTGATCGTAGGCCCCCCGGTCCCGCCAGGTGTCGCGCGGATTCAGGATTTTGTCCGGCACACCGGGACAGCTCAGCGGGATGGCAACGTGAAAAACCGGGTCCTCGACGTACTTAACCTTTTTGAGGTCACCGTTCATCGCCGCCTTGACCAGGGCCCGGGTCAGGTTGATGTCCATGCGCTCCCCCTCGCCGAAAGGTCCGCCGCTCCAGCCGGTGTTGACGAGAAACACCTCGGCCTGGTGGCGCTCCATGCGCTCACCCAGCATCCGGGCGTAGACATCCGGGTTGCAGGGCATGAAGGGCTCGCCAAAGAAACGGGAAAAGGTGGTCTGGGGCTCGACGATGCCGGTCTCGGTGCCGGCCAGCTTGCTGGTGTAGCCGAGCAGGAACCAGAGCATCGCCTGAGCCGGGTTGAGCCGGCTGATCGGCGGCAGCACCCCGTTGGCATCGGCGGTCAAAAAAAGAATGGTCCGGGGATGGCCGGCCCGCGATGAGGGCTTGATGTTGCTCAACTCGCAGAGGCGATAGGAACCCCGGGAGTTGGGCGTCAGGCGCTCGTCGTCGAAATCGAAATGACCGTCGGGATAGACCATCGCGTTCTCAACGATCGAGCCGTGCTCGAGATAGTCGGCCTCGTGCATGATGGCCCGGTAGATCTCGGGCTCCTTGCCGGGGTCGATGTTGATCATCTTGGCATAGCAGCCGTTTTCGAAGTTGGCGATACCGTTGTCGCTCCAGCCGTGCTCGTCGTCCCCCAGCAGGGCGCGTTCGGGGTCGGCCGAAAGCGTGGTCTTGCCGGTGCCCGAAAGCCCCAGCAGCAGGGCCACGTGGCCGTCCGGCCCCTCGTTGGCGGAACAGTGCAGGGGGAGGATGCCGACTGCCGGCAGCATGAAGTTCATGACCGTGAACATCAGTTTCTTGACGCTGCCGCAATAGGCGGAGCCGTAGACAATGCCGACCCGCTGGTCGAAATCCATGACCACCGCCATATCCGAGGTCCGGCCGTCCGGCAGGTTCCGCAAGCGCTCCCGGTAGCGAACCCGGTCAAGCTTGTCGTAGGGCAGAACCAGCAGGGTGAATTCCTGGTCGGCAAACAGGCTGCGCCCGATATCTTCCGGCACCGGGCGAAACATGTTGTCGGTAAAAAGCGCGGTCAGGGCCCGGTCGCTGACCATACGAACCGGCAGAGCGTAGGTGGAATCGGCCCCCAGGACCCGGTCGGTGACATACAGCCGGTCCTTGCCCGACAAACTCTCCAGGGCGTCGGCAAAAAGCATCTCGAAGGTCTCTTCCGCAACCGGGATGTTGTTGGGTGAATCCCAGTCGATCAGCCCCTCGCTGGCCGCCCGCCTGACGATCAGGGTGTCCTTGGGGCTGCGGCCGGTCGATTCGGGCGGCGTCCAGGTCGCCAGGGCGCCGTTGGCGGCCACCAGGACCTCGCGTCGGTCTACCGCGGCTTTGATCATCTCCCGGCGCGAAGGATTTTCGCAGACCCCGGCCCCGAAACTTTTCAACATCTTGGCAACTGCATCTTTTTTCGTCATCATTCCTACCCGTTTTCCTGGTTCATATTACCGTGGCCCCGGAAACCCGCCTTCCCCAACCGCCGCAAGACCCCGTCGCAACGACCGGCAGGTTTTCACTTTTCCAGATCCGCCACAACTATTTCCCGGCCCGGCCGGGTACCAATTTAGAAACAACCAGTAACTATTCAGCTAAATTCTCTCTCCCTTCGGGAGGGGGCGGGGGTGGTTTTCTGAGCGGTTTCGGAAAGATTTCGTTGTTTTTCCCAGCGAGCGGGAGCCCATAAGCATTGCAACTGTCTGAGCGGAGCGAGTTTTGCAATGCGGGCGGAGCGAGCGTAAAGAAAAACAGAAATCTTAACGTTTAGCGAAGAAAAGCCGCGCCTGACCCCGTATCTGGCTGAATAGTTACAACAACCAAAACAATTCGCCCGCCACACCTTCAGGAGACGAATTCAATTACCTGGCCGCCGAACAACTCCCGCACCGCGCCGGCCAGGTCGGCGGAAGGCTGCAGGGAAACCTTTTCCAGTTCCATGGCCACCTCGCACTCCTTGAGCCTGACCTCGACGACCACCGGGCAGTCGCCCAGGTGAAGCTGCATGATATCCTGCAGCCGGGCCAGGCGGGAGGGTATGGCCTGCTCCCGGGTCAGAGAGATCACCACCCGGCTGATAATCTTGGCCAGGGCCTCCTCGAAACCAAAGACCTCGCCGACCACCATCTTGGCCTTGGTCCGGTCGTCATTGACCTCGAGCCGTCCCTCGAGAATCAACGGCGTGTCGTTGGCGATGAAGTCACGGGCCTTGACGAAACTCTCTTCGAACAGAGTGACCTCGACCGAGCCGCTGAGATCCTCGAGCACCGCGAAAGCCATGAGCTTGCCGTTGCGGGTGCGCTTGCTTTTGACCGCGGTCAAGAGGCCGCCGATGCGTACCGTGGCCCCGTTTTCGCAGTTGACGAGATCGGCCGCGGTGGCCGTGGTCAAGCGCTTCAACTCGTCGACATAGCGCTCCAGGGGGTGACGGCTGAGATAAAAACCCAGGGCCTCGCGTTCAAAAACCAGCTCTTCCTTCTCGGTCCAGGGAGCGGTATCCTCGGGGTAGCTGGCCTCCTCCCGGGAAAGTTCCTCGCCGGCAAAAGCGAACAGCGACTGCTGGCCGCAGATCCGGTCCCGGGAGGCCGAACGGCCGTTCTCGATGGCGCTCTCAATGGCCGCGAAAAGCCGGGACCGGGGAACCCCCTCGCCATCGAAGGCCCCGGCCTTGACCAGGCTTTCCAGGACCCGGCGGTTGACCTTGGAGAGGTCGACCCGGCAGCAGAGGTCGAACAGCGACTTGAAGGGCCCCTCGATCTCCCGCACCCGGATAATCTCGGCCGCCGCCTTGGCGCCGACATTCTTGACCGCGGCCAGCCCGAAGCGGATATGCTGCTCGACAACCGTAAAGGAGAGGTCGCTGACGTTGATATCCGGCGGCAGGACCTTGATCCCCATCTTGCGGCACTCGGCGATATTCTTGATCACCTTGTCGGTGTCGTGCATGTCCTCCATCAGGAGGCCGGCCATGAATTCGACCGGATAGTGGGCCTTGAGCCAGGCGGTCTGGTAGGAGATGTAGCCGTAGGCGGTGGAGTGGGACTTGTTGAAACCGTACTCGGCGAACTGGGCCATGAGATCGAAGATCTCTTCGGCCCGGGCCGGATCGATCCCGTTTTCCCGGGCCCCCTGGAGGAAACTTTCGCGCTGGGCGGCCATGACCTCGGCCTTCTTCTTGCCCATCGCCTTGCGCAGGATGTCGGCCTGGCCCAGCGAGTAGCCGGCCAGGCGCTGGGCGATCTGCATCACCTGTTCCTGGTAGACGATAACCCCGTAGGTTTCCTTGAGAATCGGCTCGAGTTCGGGCAGCAGGTACTCAACCTTCTGGAGGCCGTGCTTGCGGGCGATGAAATCGTCGATCATCCCGCTTTCGATCGGCCCCGGCCGGTAAAGGGCGACCAGGGCGATGATATCTTCGAAACAGCCCGGTTTGAGGCGCACCAGGAGGTCCTGCATACCGCTCGATTCAAGCTGGAACACCCCGGTCGCGGCGCCTGAGGAGAGCAATTCGTAGGTGGCCTGATCATCGAGAGGAATCAGGCTGATATCGAGCGGGTCGTCGGCCGGGCGGCCGCGGTTGACCAGTTTGACGACATTGTCGATCACGGTCAGGGTCTTGAGCCCCAGGAAATCGAACTTGATCAGGCCCAGCTCTTCGACAAAACCCATGTCATACTGGGTAACGATAATCTCGCTGGTGCCGTTGCCGCCGTTCTGGTCGGCAGCTTCCTTGCCGGAATCGCCGTTGCCGGAACCTTTGCGGGTACTGCGGTAGAGCGGCAGGTAGTCGACCAGGGGCTGATCGGTGACCACGACCCCGGCGGCGTGAACCGAGGCGTGGCGGTTGAGCCCCTCGAGAGCCCGGGAAACCTCGAGCAGCTCCCGTTCGAGGGCGCTGCCCCGGCTCAGGCGGGCGAACTCGGGCTCGATCTCCAGGGCCTTTTTCAGGGTCATTTTGAGTTCGTTGGGCACCAGCTTGGCAATCCGGTCGACCTCGGCAAAGGGAATGTGCAGGGCCCGGCCGACGTCGCGAATCACCCCTTTGGCCTGC
>WFRT01000254.1 GCA_015486445.1 Pseudomonadota bacterium
GACCATGTCTGGATCGATCTATCCGGCCTGCCTCCGAAAAACCTGCTGCGCTATTATCCCAAGCTGGAAAAGCTGAATGAACGTTTCCTGTTCGGCACCGACTTTCCCGGGGTCCCGGGAATCGCCGCCAATGCCGCGGCAATGGCCGCACTGGGGCTCTCGGAAACGGCTCTTGAAAACATCTTTCTCAATAATGCGGCTCGCCTTCTCGATCTGCAGCTGTAACTTTTGTGTAACTATTCAGCTAAATTCTATCTGAGGGGGCGGGGGTGGTTTTTCTGAGCGGTTTCGGAAAGATTTCGTCGTTTTTCTTAAGCCGAGCGGGAGCCCATAAGCATTGCAACTGTCTGAGCGTAGCGAGTTTTGCAATGCGGGCGTAGCGAGCGTAAGGAAAAACAGAAATCTTAACGCCTGGCGAAGAAAAGCCGCGCCCGACCCCGTATTTGGCTGAATAGTTACACTTTTGTTTACCGGGTTTCAGGGTCGCGGTTGGCAAAGCGTGAGAGGTCGGCCAGCCATGCGGCAACCTCTCGGGTCAGAAAGCGGGGGGCGCAGCGCCAGGCCCAGTTGCGGGTGTTCGACCCCGGGCGGTTCATCCGGCAGTCGTTGCCGAAGCCGAGAATGTCCTGGAGGGGGATGACGGCCAGCCAGGCGGTCGAGAGGTAGGCGAGGCGGATATAGTCGCGGTGGACGGTTGAACCGTCGGAGTTCGCGGCCTGCCGGAGTGCCGCCTTGGCACTTTCGGAAATCTCGGGATTCAGGTACCAGCCGACCGCGGTCTCGTTGTCGTGGGTGCCGGTGCAGGCGATACAGTTTATGGTTGTGAAGTTCCAGGGCAGGTAGGGGTTTTCCGGGTTGCCGTCGAAGGCGAACTGGAGCACCTTGAGTCCGGCAAAGCCGAATTCGTCGCGCAGGGCTTCGACCTCCGGGGTGATGGTGCCGAGGTCCTCGGCGACTACCGGAAAATCCTTAAACTCGTCCGCCAACGCGGTGAAAAACTCTTTTCCGGGGCCCCGGACCCAGTGGCCGGCGGCCGCGGACGGGGCCGCATGTGGGATTTCCCAGTAAGCTTCAAAGCCCCGGAAATGGTCGATGCGGACGATGTCGACCATTTCCCGCATTCTTTTGACGCGTTTTTTCCACCAGTCGACAACCCCGGGATTGAGGCCGCCTCCGGCCGCCTCCCAGCGGTAGAGCGGGTTGCCCCAGGCCTGGCCCTCGGGACTGAAATAGTCGGGCGGCACCCCGGCGATGCCGGTGGGTTCAAGGGTGTCGGGAGCGAGCTGAAAACACTCCTGCCGGGCCCAGACGTCGGCGCTGTCGAGGGCCACGTAGATGGGCAGATCGCCGAACAGCCGGATGCCGGCCCGGGCGGCTTCCCGGCGCAGGGCCCGCCACTGCCCGGCAAACAGGAACTGGACGAACTCGTGGTAGAGGATTCTGGCTTCCAGATCTTTGGCGGCTTCGGCCAGGGCCGCGGGATCGCGGCGGGCGAGCCCGGCCGGCCAGTCGTACCAGGCCCGGCCGGAAAAATGCTCGTGCAGGCTGGTAAAGAGAGCGTAATCGTAAAGCCAGGGATTGTGCTCGCGAAAAGAGCTGAACTCGGCCTGCCGGCGGCCGGTTTTGACGAAATGCGCGAAAGCTTTTTCGAGGAGTGCGGTCTTGCAGCTTTCGACTTCGTCATAACGGACCAGGTACTGGTAGAAGCCGGGATTTTCCAGCCCCTCACCCGGTCCCAGCCAGCCCTCGTCAACAAGCCGTTCGGGGCTGATCAGCAGCGGGTTGCCGGCAAAGGCCGAAGGGCTCATGTAGGGGGAGTGGTCGTGGACCGCCAGGGTCGGCCCGGTCGGCAGAATCTGCCAGACGCTTTGCCGGGCGGAGACGAGAAAATCGATAAATTCGGTGGCCGCCGGGCCGAGGTCGCCGATGCCCCAAGGCCCCGGCAGCGAGGTCAGATGCAGAAGCACGCCGGCGGCCCGGCGGGGAAAGGCGGAGACAATTCCGGTCACACTCGCTGCCTCGTGTTGGGTGAAAGTTTTAGGGGCCGGAGAGCACTCAGGTGATGACGTCCGGTCCGGTGCGGCCGGAATGCCGTTTCAGGCCGCTGATTTCTTCGGCCAGCGCCACCAGGTCGGCCAATTCGGCTTGGGTTTCGTTTCCCAGCCGTACCGGGTCTTTGACCGGTTTTTCGAAATAGAGCCGCAGGGTGGCTCCCCGGGTGCCGGTTCCGGAGCGCCGCAGGATAATCCGGCAGCCGTCCTCCAGCACCAGCCGCAGGCCCTGGTGCCGGCTTAAGGAGTTGTCGATCGGGTCGCGGTAGGAAAAATCGTCGGCGCTTTCCACCCGGCGGCCGCCGCAGCTGCGGCCGGCAAGTTTTTGCAGGCGAGCTGTGGTTTCTTCCATGATGCGGTCGGCAAGCCGGCTGTCAATCTCTTCGTAGTCATGCCGGGAGTAGAAGTGGCGGCCGAATTCCTGCCAGTGGGCGCGGACGATGTCGGCCACCGATTCTTGTCTTACGGCCAGCAGGTTGAGCCAGAAGAGCACGGCCCAGAGACCGTCTTTTTCCCGGACGTGGTCGGAGCCGGTGCCGAAGCTTTCCTCGCCGCAGAGGCTCAGGCGGCCGGCGTCGAAAAGGTTGCCGAAAAATTTCCAGCCGGTCGGGGTTTCAAAGCACTCAAGACCAAGTTTTTCAGCCACCCGGTCGACGGCCCGGCTGGTCGGCATCGAGCGGGCCACGCCCTTGAGCCCCCCCTTGTAACCTTTGACCAGGCGGGCATTGGCGGCGATGATCGCCAGGCTGTCTGAGGGTGTGACAAAGCAGTTGGCGCCGAGAATCAGGTTGCGGTCGCCGTCGCCGTCCGAGGCCGCGCCGAAGGCCGGGGGCGCGGGGCCGAACATCTCCCGGGCCAGCCCGGCGGCATGTTTCAGGTTGGGGTCGGGGTGGCCGCCGCCGAAATCGGGTAGCGGCGTGCAGTGCAGCAGGCTGGTTTCCGGGGCCCCGAGCCGGTTGACAAAAATTTCCCAGGCGTAGGGTCCAGTGACCGCGTGCATCGCGTCGAAGCGGAAGGAAAAACC
>WFRT01000255.1 GCA_015486445.1 Pseudomonadota bacterium
CAGGGCCAGAAGTCCCGCCTCATCCTTTTTCAAATCGATCGAAGCCAGGCCGGCAACCTGCTCCGGAAAAAGCCCGCAGTTTTTCAGAACTTTCATAAAAGCTGTTTCAATTTCCTTGGCGGGAACGCCGCGCCGGCAGCCGATCCCGGCAATCAGCCGGGGAGATTTCAAACCCAGCACAGGCAGCGCCGAATATCCGGGGGCAAGTTCGCCGGCATCACGATCGACCAGGATGATGCCCGCCAAGTCCAATTCGCCCTTCCGCTCAGCTCCGGCCGACAGGACCACGGCCCGGCCGGCAAATTCATCCGCCAGCAGTTTTGTCCAGAAACCGGGTCCGGCAATCCCGACCGCTCTCCGGGCCAGAACCAGACTGTTGATGGCCTTGATGGCTTCAGGGTTGAGAATGGTAAAACCGTTGTGGGCGGCAATTTCATCAATCGCCGGAAGCCCCTGGACATCGGTCGCCGTGGTAATCACAGCCCGGCCACCGAAAACCCCGGCCACCCGGCGTGCCAGGCGGTTGGCCCCGCCGATGTGGCCGCTCAGCAGGGAGATGGCAAACTCCCCCTTTTCATCACAAACGACCACGGCCGGATCTAAAGTTTTATGCTCCAGGTGCCTGGCGATCTGGCGCACCACAATGCCGGTGGCCATGATAAACAGGTGGGCGTCGAAACGTTTCCAGTTGGCCGCAACGGTCTTGCCGAAAGTTCCCCCGGCAATTACTTCGACCCGCGCCTTAAACTCCCCGGCCAGGGTTTTGCCGGCCAGGGCCGAAGCGAGAATGAAAGCCCGGGCGGAATCGGTCCGCTCGAGATAGAACAGGGCCCGCTCGGCCGCGGCCGGGGTCAGGGCATAAACCGCCTGGGTGTCAAGGAAACTTTTCCCCATTTCATCAGGGATCATTTTCCCACCCGGTAACCGTGGGAAAATTCACCGGCATAAAGCCGGGAAAGAGCCCCCTGGCGACTTAAAGCCTCCCCCACCAGGATCATGGCCTGACGGTCAATGGCCGATTTCGCAACCCGCCGGGCGATGTCAGCCAGGGTGCCGGCCACGATCTTTTCATCCGGCCAGGTGGCCCGGTAAACCACCGCCACCGGCGTAGTGTCAGGATAGCCGCCCTCCAGGAGTTCGCCCACCAGGTCGGAAAGCGCCGCGACACTGAGAAAGATCGCCATCGTTGTCCGGTGGCGGGCCAGATCGACAATCGCCTCCCTTTCCGGGACCGGGGTGCGGCCGGCCCGCCGGGTCAGGATCACGGACTGGCTGACTTCCGGCAGGGTCAGTTCAACTCCCACCCGGGCCGCCGCCGCAAAAACCGAACTCACTCCGGGGATAATCTCACAGTCGATTCCAGCCTCCTGCAGGGCGTTGATCTGTTCACTGATCGCTCCATACATCGCCGGGTCGCCGGTATGGAGACGCAAAACCTTTTTCCCCTCCCGCACGCCGGCAATCATGACCGTGACAATCTCTTTCAGGGTCATACCGGCACTGTCATAAATCACACAGTCCGATCCGGCATAATCGAGGACTGCGGGGTTGACCAGGGAACCGGCATAAACAATGACATCGGCCGCGACAATGGCGTCCCGGCAACGCAGGGTCAGCAGGTCAACCGCCCCGGGTCCGGCCCCGGCCAGCAACACGGTACCAGGCTTGTAAAGTTCATTTTCAGGGGTGGCGATCATAGCTTCTACCTCGAGTGATTTTAACCATTCTTTTGAAAAACATACAGGGCAATCGGGTTTTCGGCTTTCATCAGGTGTCGCCCGCAAAGTTCTCGGCTCCGGGAAATATTGATTTCTACAACCTCGCGGCAAGCTTCCCGCAGCACCCGGCTCAACTCGGAGCGGCTTTCCAGGGTCACGGCGGCCGTCACCAGCACGCCGCCGGGACGAAGCCTGGCAAAGGCTGCGGCCGTGACCGCGGCAATTTTCTCCCCGCCCCCGCCGACAAATACCCGGTCGGGAGCCGGGAGCTCGGCCATAACGGCAAGAATGTCGCCGCCCACCGCCTCAAGATCATCTCCAACCCCATGCTTTTCGGCATTCGCCAGGATAAGAGCGGCCCGGGTCTCGTTTCTTTCAACCGCATAGACCTTGAGACCGGGCTGCATGGAAGCGGCCTCAACCGCAACCGAACCGCTGCCGGCTCCCAGGTCCCAGGCAACCCCGGGAACCAGTTGCAGCTTGGCCAGGATTACGGCCCTGACTTCCGCCTTGGAAATCAGCCCGGCCTCGTGTTTGAATTCGCTCTCCGGCAGTCCCCAGGCCGGGGAAGGGATTTCCCGGGAGTGTTCGGCCGGAGCGATGTAAAGCAGGGAAAGAGAGGGGAAATCATGACCGTCCAGAGCCCCGAGAGCAGATTCATGCACTACTTCATCTTTCATTCCCAAATTACTGAATACAATTGCCTTTCTTTCAGATGAAGCAGGAAAAACGGAGACCATCTCAGCTGCCAGGCGGCCAGGGTTGTTGGCCCCCGGCCCGGCCAGCAGCAGGGCTCCGCCGGGAGCCCTGAGGATGCGTCGCCAGGGAAGGGATTTGTGTTTTCGGTGGAGGTTGAAAAAGGAGATCCCGCTCCAACTGATTCCTCGCCGGGCACAGGCCGCCTGAACGGCCGAGACATTGGGAACGATCTCGACCGGCGTACCGTTTCCGAAGGATGCCGCCAGGGCCATGAAGGTCGAGGCAATGCCGAAAAAAAGCGGGTCACCGGAAGCCAGAACCACGACCTCCTCATCCTGTGCCCGGCACAGCAGTTTTTCGGCCTGGCGACGGGCTGTGGCATTGAGCTCGACCCGGTCGGCGGCAGCCCGAGGAAACCAGTCAAGCAGCCGCCGTCCGCCGGCCAGCACCCGGGCCGTATTGATTCGTTCCCGCATGGCCGGGGTCAGGTCATCCGGTCCCAGGCCGCAACCGACAATCACCAGGCTCATTTTCCCTCCCCCGGCCCCGGTTCGTCAAGAACCAGGATCCGCTCGCGTACCCGATCGCGGGCCAGATCCCGGATCAGTTTAATGCCGTCGTCTCCTGCCCGCACGACTCTTTCCGGCAAATTGCCCCATTGCCTGGCATACGCCATTTCGACCTCGGGATCACTACAGACAACTGAACTGAACGCCGGCTTTCGCCGCTCCACCCCGCTCAACTCCAGCAACGGCGGCGGTACCACCGGACGGCCGCCGAAAGACCGGACCGTTTCTCCACAAGCCTTGAGCCGAGAGGGTTTGACCAGAAGCAGCACCGCCTCTTCCCGCAAAGCACTGCGTCCCTGTTGCAAAGAATAGGAGGTGGTAACTCCAAGCATGAAAATGCCCGGCAGGTCACCGTCATAATCTTTGACCCGATCGGCGATGTCGTTTAAGGTGCCGCGCACGATCTTCTGTTCCGGAGTGCTGGCCCCCCAGACCACGGCGGCCGGTTCGTCCGCCTTTCGTCCCCGCCGTTGCAGCGTTTTTGTCAAAGCCCCGATCTTGCCCATAGCCATAAAAAAAACCACCGGTCGGGGCGGCAGAGTTCCATTTTCAACCCCGTAAACCGGATCCTCGGCGCCCCCGACGGCATGGCGAGGGGTCAGCACGGTAAAACCCCGTGAGATGTTGCGGCGGGTCAGAAACATCCCGGTTCCGGTGGTCGCCGCCAGCAGGCTGCTGACCCCGGGCACCACCCGGCAGGGAAGGGAAAAACGGTCAAATATATCAATCTCTTCGGCCAGACGGCCGAAGATCCCGGGATCTCCCCCTTTGAGCCTGACCACTCGCAATCCCAGGCGGGCATAATCAGCCAGCAGCTCACAGATCTCCCCCTGGCCATGGCTGTGCCGGCCGCAACGCTTGCCGACATAGACGGGCCGGGAGCCCAGGGGAAGTTCAGTCAACAGGCTTTCAGGCACCAGGGCATCATAGAGACAAACATCACAATAACGCAAGGCCTCGATCCCGGCAACCGTGCAGAGCCCGGGGTCTCCCGGGCCGCCGCCGACAAAAGCCACCGAAGCCACATAAAATTCCCTGACCAGTGACAGCAGCGCATGGCCCCGGGCAAAGAAAAGCGCCGGCGGCCGCGGCCTGTCAACCCGACTGCCATGGCCCTTGTTCTCCAGGGCCGACCGTGGCACAAACCAGTCGATTCCGGGCAGTGCAAGCCCGAGGCATGTATCCGGGCGCTCCGCCAGACTGTTTTCAAGAGGCAGCAGCAGTGCGTCAAGGCCCGATTCTTCAATCGTCGCCGCAATCTCCTGCGGGTTTCCGGCAACCGGTTTCCGGACCACGGCCAGGTCGAATTCGGCCAGGTCCCGCAGGATCTCCAGGACTTCATCTTCATCCAGATCCGATTCCACACCTATCCGGATGACCTTCTTCTCACTTTCCATCGGTTTTATTTTCCTTAAATCGGGCGGCCGCAACAAAACTTAAGGTCGATTATTTGTAACTATTCAGCTAAATTCTATCTCCCCTCTTTCAGGAGGGGGCGGGGGTGGTTTTTCTGAGCGGTTTCGGAAAGATTTCGTCGTTTTTCCCAGCGAGCGGGAGCCCATAAGCATTGCAACTGTCTGAGCGTAAGCGAGTTTTGCAATGCGGGCGAAGCGAGCGCGAGGAAAAAC
>WFRT01000256.1 GCA_015486445.1 Pseudomonadota bacterium
GTGCTGGATCCCTCGGTGCTGGCGATCGTCAACGTGGTCGAAGGTCTCAAAGAGAACGGCATGCTGGTGATCAACTCCGCCAAGTCGATTACCGAACTGCGGCGGGAGTACGGTTTCAAGACCGATCTCGCCCGGGTTGACGCCACCCATATCGCCCTGGAGGAACTCGGCCTGCCGATCACCAACACAACCATGCTGGGGGCCGCGGTCAAGGCCCGCGCCCTGGTGGCGGTGAACTCCCTGGTCGCTCCCCTGGAGCACCGTTTCGGGCGCATCGCGGCAAAAAATATCCGGGCCCTTAAACGGGCTTATCGCGAGACCGAAATCGATCTTATCTGAACGAGCCGGGAATTGCTCTACCTTTGGCCGAGTCCGGGTGCGGGTATGGTTGTTTCTCCCGTTTACTGAGTTTAAAGAGAAGTAACTATTCAGTTAAATTCTATCCCCTCTCTTTCAGGAGGGGCGGGGGTGGTTTTCTGAGCGGTTTCGGGAAGATTTCGTCGTTTTTCCCAGCTAGCGGGAGCCCATAAGCATTGCAACTGTCTGAGCGCAGCGAGTTTTGCAATGCGGGCGGAGCGAGCGCTGGAAAAACAGAAATCTTAACGCCTAGCGAAGAAAAGCCGCGCCCGACCCGGTATTCGGCTGAATAGTTACAAAGAGAATTGAAATGGCTTGAAGAAGCTGTTTTTCAAGAAAACCTTTCAAACTGATGGCTGGCTGATATCGCGGTATGCCAAGGAGATGCACGGTGGGAAAAAATTTCGACGAAATGGCCTGGCATGAATACGAACTGGGCTTCATGGTGACCAGGCCCGGCTGCGCGGCCGAATACCGGACCGGGGACTGGCGCTCGCAGCGGCCGGAAACCGACAAGAGCAAATGCATCAAGTGCGGGGTCTGCTATCTGGTCTGTCCCGAGGGGGCGATCGGGCTGGCGGCGGACGGCACCTATGATTTTGATCTCGAACACTGCAAGGGGTGCGGTATCTGCGCGACCGAATGCTGGACCGGCTGCATCCGGATGATCGAGGAGGATGAGTGATGGCTAAACGAGTTGGCATAGAGGTCTCCCTGGCGATCAGCGAGGCGGTCAAACAGGCTAAAGTCGACGCTGTCGCCGCCTACCCGATTACCCCGCAGACCCATATCGTCGAACATCTTTCGGAACTGGTGGCCGATGCCGAACTGGATGCCGCTTTCATTCCGGTCGAGTCGGAACACTCGGCCATGAGCGTCTGCGCCGGCACCGCCGCCGCCGGGGCTCGAACCTACACCGCCACCAGTTCCCAGGGACTGGCCTTGATGAACGAAATTCTCTACATCATTCCGGCCCTGCGCCTGCCGATTGTCATGACCATCGCCAACCGGGCCCTTTCCGGTCCGATCAGCATCTGGAACGACCACAGTGACATCATGGGGGCCCGGGACACCGGCTGGATTGCGCTCTTTGCCGAAAACGGGCAGGAGGCCTACGACCTCACCCTGCAGTCTTTCAAGATCGCCGAGGATCACCGGGTGCTGCTGCCGATCAGTGTCAATATCGATGGTTTCACCTTGAGTCATGTCATTGAACCCCATGAGTTTCTTGACCAGGAAGAGGTCGACGCTTTCCTGCCCGAATACCGACCGGCGGTCCAGCTCAATCCGGACCAGCCGGTGAGCATGGGCATGGTCGGGGTGCCCGAAATCTACGCCGAGGCCAAGAAATGCCAGGACGAGGTTTTGAAAAATTCCGAGGCCGTGATCAAGGAGGTGTTCGCGGAGTTTGCGACCCGCTTCGGCCGGGAGTACCGGGTGGTTGAAAGCTATCGTGCCGAGGGCGCCGAAACCCTGCTGCTGACCATGGGAAGTGTCAGCGAGACGGCGATGGAGGCGATCGACATCCTGCGCGACCGGCAGCAGCGTTCGGTCGGTTTGATCCGCCTGCGCCTCTGGCGGCCCTTTCCCGTCGCCGAATTGCGCCGGGCGGTGGCCGGCTGCCGCCGGCTTGCGGTTCTCGACCGGGCGGTTTCTTTCGGGGCCACCGGCGGGCCGGTAGCCGAGGAAGTCCGTTCGGCCCTGTACGGCATCGACGGGGCCCCCTATGTCGGCAGCTTTATCGCCGGGCTTGGCGGCCGGGACATCACGATTGATGATTTTATTGCCCTGGCCGGTCAGGTTGAGAAAATGGCCGAAACCAATGAAATCCACCAGTACAAGATGACAGGAGTGCGGGAATAATGGAAAATTTCAATGTTTTTGCGGCCAAACTGACGCCCCAGCAGGAGTTTCTCGCCGGCGGGCACCGGGCCTGCCAGGGCTGTGCCGAACTGTTGGCGGTACGGCTCGTGGCCAAGACCCTGGGCCATGACTATGTCATCGCCAACGCCACCGGGTGCCTTGAGATCGTGACCTCCTCCTTCCCCCATTCCGCCTGGAAGGTGCCCTGGATTCATGTCGCCTTCGAAAATGCGGCGGCCGTGGCCTCCGGGGTCGAAGCCGGCATCAGGGTCCTGCAGCGCAAGGGCAGGTATCCGGTGCAGCGCAAGGTGACGGTGGTCGCCCAGGCCGGTGACGGCGGAACCGTCGACATCGGTCTCCAGGCGCTCTCCGGGGCCCTCGAACGGGGCCACGACATGGTCTATATCTGCTACGACAACGAAGCCTACATGAATACCGGCATCCAGCGGTCGAGTTCGACCCCCTACGGGGCCACGACCACGACCTCGCCGGCCGGCAAGGCCGATCCCCTGGGTCAGCACACGATGAAGAAAAACATTGTCGAGATTGCCGCGGCCCACAATATTCCCTATGTCGCCACGGCCTCGCCGAGTTATCCTTTTGATCTCATGGACAAGGTTAAAAAGGCGGCCGCCACCCCGGGACCGGCCTATATTCACTGCCTCGTGCCCTGTCCCACGGGCTGGCGCATGGCGCCGAACCTGGCGGTCAGCATCGGCCGGATCGCGGTCGAAAGCAAGGTCTTTCCCCTCTACGAGATCGAAAACGGCGACTACCGGATGACCGTCACCCACAAGAAGCATCGCCCGGTGGTCGACTACCTGAAGCCCCAGGGCAGGTTTCGCCATCTCAACGAGGCCCAGATCGCCCGGATCCAGGAGCAGGTCGACAAATCCTACGAGCGCCTGCAGAAAAAGGTAAAAATGAGCCAGAACGAGCTTGATTAATGGGGGCCATGATGAGCGCAGAAACAACGACAGTAAGCCAGGAGGTCGCAGCCCTCTACGACCACGATCCCGCCCACCTGATAGCCATGTTGCAGGAGATCCAGAAACGCAACCGGAACCGTTACCTGCCCCGGCCCGAACTTGAATCTCTGGCCGCAGTGCTGCAGATTCCGGTAACCAGGGTTTTTCGCATCGCCACTTTCTTCAAGGCTTTCAACCTGGAGCCCAAGGGTGAACACATGATCAGCCTCTGCCTGGGCACCGCCTGCCACGTGCGCGGCGCGGCCCGGGTGCTGGAGGCCTTCGCGGGTGAACTCAAAATTTCCGGCGGCGGCACGACCGCCGATCTCAAGTTTTCGCTCGAGACCGTCAACTGTGTCGGGGCCTGCGCCCTGGGGCCGGTGGCGGTAATCGACGATGCGTACTACGGCGAACTCGAACCCGAAAAAGTACCGGAACTGCTGAAGCAGTTTCGCTAGGTCAAAAGGAAGGGTGAGCAATGAAAAGAGTTGAAAACCTTGCCGGGCTCGCGGCATTCAGAAAAGCGTGTCAGGCTGAGCGCGACCCCGAGCGGACGATGATCGCGGTCTGCACCGGCACCGGCTGTCAGGCCCACGGCTGTGACCGGATTGTCGAGGGTTTGCGCCGGGAACTGGAGCAGGCGGGACTCGATGGGAAAGTCGAGGTCAAGACCACCGGTTGTCACGGTTACTGCGAGAAGGGGCCGCTGGCCGTCATCCGGCCCGAAGGCATCCTCTATCAGAGGGTCAAGGAAAAACATGTCGCCGACATCGTTACCCGGACCATCGCCAACGGCGAGGTGCTGGATAAACTGCTCTATTTCGATCCCCAGAGCAAGCAGCGCATCAAACTGGAAAAGGATGTGCCTTTCTACGGCCTCCAGGAACGCCTGGTCTTCGGAGACAACGGCTATATCGATCCTCACAGCATCGAGGACTATTTGGCGATTGGCGGTTACCAGGCCCTGGAAAAGGTGCTTGGCGGCCTGAGCCCCGAGGCGGTGCTTAAGGAGATCAAGCTTTCCGAGTTGCGCGGCCGGGGCGGGGGAGGGTTCCCCACCGGTCGCAAGTGGGAGTCGGCCAAGGCGGCGCCGGGCGCGACCAAGTACGTGATCTGCAACGCCGACGAAGGCGACCCCGGGGCCTACATGGATCGCAGCCTGCTCGAGGGCAATCCCCACGCCGTGCTCGAGGGCATGCTGATCGGCGCCTATACGGTCGGCGCCGGGGCCGGGTATGTCTATGTCCGCAACGAATACCCCCAGGCGGTAAAGAACCTCGGGATCGCGATTGCCAGCGCCCGCTCCCTGGGGCTGCTCGGTGATAATATCCTCGGTTCCGGTTTCAGTTTCGATCTCTTTGTCAGCAAGGGCGGCGGCGCTTTTGTCTGCGGCGAGTCAAGCGCCCTGATCGCTTCGATCGAGGGCGAGGTCGGCGAGCCCCGGGCCAAGCATATTCACATGGCCGAAAGCGGTCTCTGGGGCAAGCCTACGGTCCTGAACAACGTTGAAACCTGGGCCAACGTCCCCCTGATCATCCGGCGCGGGGCCGAGTGGTATCGTAGCCTTGGCAGTCCCGGCGGCCGCGGCACCAAAATTTTCAGCCTGGTCGGCAAGGTTCGCAACACCGGGTTGGTCGAAGTACCGATGGGGATCAGCCTGCGCCAGATCATTTTCGAGATCGGCGGCGGCATCCCCAAAGGTCGGGCCTTCAAGGCGGTACAGACCGGCGGCCCTTCGGGCGGCTGCATCCCCGAGGCGCAGCTCGATATGCCGGTCGATTTCGATGAACTGATGAAACTGGGTTCGATGATGGGTTCGGGCGGCATGATTGTCATGGATGATCAGACCTGCATGGTCGATGTCGCTAAATACTTCATCGGTTTTCTCAAGGAGGAATCGTGCGGCAAGTGCACGACCTGCCGCGAGGGTCTGGCCCGCATGTACGAGATTCTCGACCGGATTACCCGGGGCGAGGGTACGATGGCCGATCTTGAACTCCTGGAGGAGATGGCCCCGGTCATCCAGCAGGCTTCGCTCTGCGGTCTCGGCAAGACCGCGCCCAACCCGGTTCTGAGTACGCTGCACTGGTTCCGTGATGAATACCTGGCCCACATCAACGACAAGCAATGCCCGGCTGGTGTTTGTCAGGCTTTGAGCAGGGGGGAGGAGAAATGATTGCAATAACTATCAACGGCATCAGGACCGAGGTCGAGCGGGGCACCACCATCCTCAAGGCGGCCGCCGCGCTCAATATCAAAATTCCAACCCTCTGCAACCATGAACTGCTGGAACCCTACGGTGCCTGCCGCCTCTGCCTGGTCGAGATTGTCGAGGGTGACAAGAGAACCATAACCACCTCCTGCAACTACCCGGTTACCCGGCCGCTGGTGGTGGAGACCAATTCTGCGGCCGCGGTCAAGGCCCGGCGCATGGTTCTGGAACTGTTGCTGGGGCGCTGCAACACCTCGGAGACCATCAACCGGCTGGCAGCCGAGCATGGTCTTGCAGAATCGCGCTTCTCTCTCAATTACGACGACTGCATCCTCTGCGGCCAGTGCGAACGGGTCTGTCGTGAGGTGGTCGGAGCCCATGCCATCACCTTTGCCAATCGCGGCGTCGAACGGGTCGTGATGCCGCCTTTCGACGAGGCCGACCAGTGCATCGGCTGCGGGGCCTGTGTCTACGTCTGCCCGACCGGCGCCATCCAGATCCAGGAAGACGGCGAACAGAAGATCATCGACCGCTGGTCCCGGGTTCTCGAACTCAAACACTGCAAATCCTGCGGCGTCGAGATCGCCCCCGCCTTCCAGTGTGACTACCTGGCCCGGCAGGCCGGTCTCGAGCCCGATTTTTTCGATCTCTGTCGTGATTGCCGGGTGGCCCGCCGCTGACGAAATTCCCCAGTTTGCCGGTCCGTCGCGCCGGTTTGTCGCCAGGACATGGAAGAAAAAGGGCTCCCGGGAGGGAGCCCTTTTTTCGTTGCCGGACGCGCTCAGGCGGGTCGCCGCTTACCGGGCCCGGCGGCGGATTGCCGGCCGCGGCCGGCCGACCATGGCCGGAGCCCGGGGCTGACGCTTGGGTACCGGCTGGATCGTGACGGGACCGTGCGGTGGTTTCTGGGGTGGTTTGCCGGGCTGGTCAGGGGCCTCCTCCGGCGGGGGGTGGTGATCGTCCCAGTCTCCCGGGTCGCAATAGTAGGGCGGCCGGTAATAGTAGCCCTGGTAGATTTCATGATGGCTGCTGGTGGGATAGCGGCTGCCGGAACCTTCGCCGCAGCCGGCCAGCGGCAGCAGGATGCCGCCCATAAACAGGAGCAGGACGCAGACTCTGGCCTTGTTCATCACGGTTTACCCCCTTTCCCGTTTTCCCGGGATTCCCAGGGCTGCAGGATCAGCAGAGCGCCGTTGGCGTCTGAGATCAGGGCCGTGTCGGGGTTTGCGGGCGATTCTCCCGGGGCCAGCCAGATGGTCCCGCCCAGGGCTTTTACCCGGGAAAGCATTTGCCGGGGGTTTTCGACCCGGACGGCCGGTACCCAGCGGCCTTTGAAGGCCGCCTCCCGGATCCGCCTGATTCCGGCCCGCCATTTGCCTTCGTTGATCAGTACGATGTAATCTTTTCCCTTGAGGCTGCTTTCGTAGCTGCCGAGTTTCCGGTAGAAGTTGAAGGCCTGGTCCAGGTTGAGGGTCCAGTCTTCGAGCCAGAGCCAGTCGCCGATGCCGGGATCTTTTTCGGGCGGGTCTCCGTTGCGGGCTTTGAGAATCACCAGCCGGCCCCCTTCGGGGTCGCTGATCAGGGCCCCGCGGCCGCGGCGGGCCATGTCGACCGGACCACTTAAGACCCTGCCGCCCTGTTCTTTGACCCAGTCAACCGCGGCATCGACTTCGGGCACCGACATCGTGGCCAGCCACTGGGCCGCAACCTTTTCCTTTTTTTCCGGGACTTTTTCGAGGATGCCGCCGATGGGCCGTTCGTGGTTGAAAATTATGGTATAATTTTCTTCACTTTTGAAACGCCAGCCGCAAAGGCCGCCGTAGAATTTCATCGCCGCCGCGGCGTCCGGGGTGATCAGGTCGAGCCAGACGATCCGGCCCGGATGCCAGGTGCCGGTGGCGGCGGCCGAGACCGGGGGCAGCCGGTCGGCCTGACGGCTGCCGGGCAGGGAGCTGACACAGCCGGCCAGGACCGCTGTTGCCAGGAGGCCGAAAACGATGAAACGGGGAAAAAAGCGCAGCCAGTAAGCGGGCATGACCATTCTCCTCTCAGGGGCCGGGGAGGCCGCAGATGTTTAAGAGCAAGCCTTGCAATCTTTGAAATCATAGCATATATATCGGAAAATTGACCAGAGAAATTACCGGCCCGCCGGGTGCCCGGTGGAGGAACAAAAGAGGTGGAACGATGCGGAATGAGACCGATTACGAGATGATTGTGGCTTTTCACGGGCACAGTTGCCCGGGGCTGGCGATGGGCTATCGGATGACCCGGGCGGCCCTGGAATGGCTTGCCCGCCGCCAGCCGTCGGCCGACGAAGAACTGGTGGCGATTACCGAAAACAATGCCTGTGGGGTCGACGCCCTGCAGTTCATGAGTGGTTGCACTTTCGGCAAGGGCAACCTGGTGTTCAAGGACTACGGCAAGCAGGCCTATACCTTCTTCTGCCGGGAAACCGGCCGTGGCGTGCGGGTTGTGCTGGACCGTCAGGCGATTCCGGAAAGTGTGAAAGGTGAGCGCAAAGATTATATCGACTGGCTGCTGACGGCGCCGGAAAGTGAACTGCTCAAGGTAACCCCGGTGACCATGGAAGAGCCGCAGCGGGCCCGCATCCTCGCTTCAATCGTTTGCGAAGATTGCGGCGAAGCGGTGATGGAGAGTAGGATTCGCGTAGTCGACGGCCGCCGGCTCTGTATTCCCTGCAGTGAAAAAAGGGCTTCCGGCCGCTAGCCGGGCAGAGCCTCCGGTTGGCGCCGGCCGGCCGGCAGACCCAGCCCGACGATGAACAAAATACCGGCGATGGCTGGTGAGAGGAGGGGATGGCGGGCGAAGAAAGTCGGTCCCGGGGCGGGCTCGACTTCGGCCAGGAGCAGGCCTTCCTGGTTGAGCGGGAGAAACTTGACGATCTCACCGGCCGGGTTGATGGCCGCCGAGATCCCGGTGTTGGCGCAGCGCACGATCCAGGTTTGGTTTTCCAGGGCCCGCAGGCGGATATTCAAGAGATGCTGGCGGGGACCGGGGGAATCCCCGAACCAGGCGTCATTGGTCAGGTTGACCAGCAGATTGGCCCCGTTTTTGAAGAAACGGGCCGTGAAAGCCGGAAAAACCCCTTCAAAACAGACCGAAGGCGCGATTTCAAGTTTTTTCCAGGCGAATTTGACAACCCGGCTGCCGGCCGAGTAGTTGAGTCCCGGCACGAGTTTGCCGATGAAAGGCAGGAATTCAGCCAGCGGGGTGAATTCTCCGTAAGGTACCAGCTTGACCTTGTTGTAGACGGCAACGGGGCGCCGGGGAGCGAAGAAAAAAACCGCGTTGTACAGTTTGGGTGGAGATTTTTCCGCGCCTTCCCTTTCCCTGAGGTAGCGGGGCCCACCGAGCATCAGGGCGCAGCCGTTGGCATCGACCAGGGCCTGGATCCGCCGACCCAGTTCCGGCTTTCTTTCCAGCAGCAGGGGCAGCGCGGCCTCCGGCCAGACCACCAGGTCGGGCTTTTCCGCCAGGCCCTGGCGGGTCATGGAGAACATCTTTGCGACAATCTTTTCCCGGTTTTCCGGCCGCCATTTTTCGGCCTGGGGGATGTTGGGCTGGACCACCAGGACCCGGGAGGGGATGCTTTCCTCCCCCGGCAGTTGGATGACCGAAACCGCCGGGCCGGAGAGGACCTGGCTGGGGCCGAACAGGGCCCCGGCCAGCAGCAGGGCATAGAAGGCGCTGCGGCCGAAGCCTCCCCGGGCCAGGTCCCGGACGCCGTAGGCGAAGCAGACACCGCCGAAAACCACGAGGCCGGAAAGCAGTCGGACGCCGCCGTAGGGCAGCAGCGGGGTGAGCAGGGGGTTGTTAATCTGGGTCAGGCCTAAGGGATGCCAGGGGAACCCCCCGAGAAAACGGCTGCGGAACTCTTCCAGGACTACCCAGGCTCCGGCCAGGGTCAGAGTGATAATGAATTCCCGGATTATTCCGGGGGCCGGGTGACGTTTGCGCAGCCAGCCCCAGAGGGCCGTGAAGAGGGCCGTAAAAAGGGCCATGTAGAGGGCCAGCAGGGCCATGATGACAATTACCAGCGGCCGGGGCAGGCTGGTGAAACCGCTGATCGAGTTGGTGATCCAGAAGAGCTCGATAAAGTAGAAGGTGAAACCGAAAAAGAGGCCGGCCAGCCCGGCGCTTCGCACCCTGGTCGACCAGCCCGCACTGAAACACAACAGCAGGGAAATACCGGCAAAAGCCAGGGCCCAGCTGCCGGGCCGGGGGGTGAAGGCAAGGTAGAAAAAAAAGACCGCGACCAGCAGGCCGGTAGTCTGGAACAGGAGTTTACGGGTCACGATGGGTTGGTTTCCGGGCGCGGGTCCGGGGCGGCGGGTGCTTTAGGGGCTTTCCGGTGGTTTTTTTCTTTTTCCGGGATGAGTCGCAGGCGAAGTTGTTTAATCCTTCTCCGGTCCGCCTTTTCCACCGTTATCTCCAGCTTGCCGTAAACCATGTTTTCCCCGGCCTGGGGAATGCTGCCGGTCAGGAAGATAACCAGCCCGCCGACGCTTTCGAATTTGCCCCGGTTGTCGATTTCGAGGTCAAAAAGTTTCTCTATCTCCTCGATTTCGGTCTTGCCGTTGACCAGGTAGGAACCGTCATCGAGTTTCTCGATCATTCTTTCGCCTGTATCCGCCGGCCGATCCTCCTCGGAGATTTTACCGATGATCTCTTCGACCAGATCGCTGATCGTTACCAGTCCCGAAGTGCCGCCGTACTCGTCGACGGCAATCGCGATATGGATGCCCTTGAGGCGGAATTCCTGGAGCAGCTCCTGGACCTTCTTGGTTTCCGGTACGAAGTAGACCGGGCGCATGAGTTCCCGGGGGTAAACCTGGTTCAAGTCCCGGTCGAGGTGCTTGAGAATGTCCTTGACGTAGAGGATGCCGATGACCTGGTCGAGATTGTCGTGGAAAATCGGGTAGCGGGAGAAGCCCCGGCCGGTGATGGTTTCCAGTTCTTCCCGGATGCTGCGGTCGGCGGCCACGGCGGCGAAATCGGTGCGCGGCACCATGACCTCCTGGACCTGGATTTCCTTGAGCTGGATGACGCTGCTCAGCATCTCGTGGGTGTCGTCGGTGATCACCCCGGATTCACCGCTGACGTTGATGATCTCAAAAAGCTCTTCCTCGGTCGGCGGGGGCTCGCCGCCACCTTGAAAAAGCCCTTTAAGCCATTTCAACAGACCTCCCTCTTTTTCGCTCAATTCCTCCTCCGTATCGCGGTTGTCAGCTTAAGCTTCAGAATAGGGGGATTGAAGGGCTAAAGTCAAGTATATTTCAATATTATGGTTGCCGTCCCAGGGGCTGCGATGATATACTCCAACCCGGTTTTTACGGAAGTGGACGGGCCGGATGAATGATTTTCATTGCCGGTCTCGGGGCTTTCCGGTTGGTTGAAATTGTCAATCCCGCAGCCGCGGCTGTCAGCGGAAAGGTCTCGAGTTGCCGGAACTGCAGAATTATCGCCGGGTTCTGATCATTCGCCTGAGCGCCATCGGGGATGTGGTCAGAACCCTGCCGGCGGTCAACGCCTGGCATGAGGCCTGCCCTGAAACCCGCTTTACCTGGCTGGTCGAACCGGCGGCGGCATCACTTTTAGAAGGTCACCCGGCGCTGGACCGGGTGCTGGTGTTTAAGCGCGGTCTCCTGCGCCGCCCTTTAGGCTCCCCGGCAGCTTTCGGTCGCGGGCTCTGGTCGCTGGCGGATCTGGTTCGCCAGCTGCGCAGAGCCCGCTTCGATCTGGTGGTCGATTTCCACGGGATTCTCAAAAGCGCCGTGTTCGCCCGGCTCACCGGTTCCCGGAATCGGGTCGGGTTTGGCCCGGGTACGGCCCGGGAGGGGGCCCATTTTTTTTACACCTCCCGCTTTCAGCCTTCCCGGCCCGATCTCAACCGGGTTGACCGGGCTCTGGAACTGGCGGCGTTTTTCGGGGTTCCCAAGGCCGGAGAGGCTGCCTGCCGGTTGCCGGTAAGTCGGCAGTCCACGCAACGGGCGCACGAACTGCTGGCCGGTCTTGCCGAACTTCCCGGTTCCGGGCCGCTGATCGCCATTCATCCCGGCAGCAGCCCGGCCACCGCGTACAAGCGCTGGCACCTGGATGGCTATGTCGGGCTGATCGAGGCCCTGGTCGAAAGACTCGGGGCCCGGGTGATCCTGACCTGGGGGCCGGGTGAACGGGAGACGGCGGAACGGCTGGCCGGCCGGGCCCGGGTGCCGCTGCTGGTGGCCGGGCGCACCCGTTCGCTGCCGGAATTGACCGCAATTTTCAAACTCTGCGACCTCTATGTCGGAGGGGATACCGGGCCCATGCACCTGGCCGCGGCTACGGGTACTCCGGTGGTCGCCATTTTCGGTCCCACTCACCCTGAAGTCAACGCCCCTCGCGGGGCTGCTTTTCGCATCGTGCGCCACCCCCTGCCCTGCAGTCCCTGCCGCCGACGTTCCTGCCCCAGCCGGCTCTGTCTTGCGGCTATTGGCTGGCCCGTGGTTATGGCCGCCGTCGAGGAGTTGCTGGCCGGGGCAGCACCCCGCCGGCATTAAACCCGGCCTTCATGATTTCTTCAGTCCCCGGGGTATACCGGGAAACGGGAGTTGTCCGGCCGGTTTCCGGCGGTTTGAAGAATTCCGGGAAAGCTTTATAACTTGACAAAAGAACTGGTAATCATATAAATGTACCCGATAAGTTTTGTTTTGTAGCTGGTTTCCCGTTGTCGGCGGGAGTTTGCCGGATGTTAAAATCAGTAATAGTTTGCAGGTTATACAGGAGGAAGGCATGGGAATGGCCCTCAGCAGGAAAAGATGTAACCGTTTTTATTTGTTCGCCGGCCGCGGTTTCGCAATGCTGCTGGCCTTGCTGCTGGTCATGCCGCTGGCCGGTTGCCGCAAGGA
>WFRT01000257.1 GCA_015486445.1 Pseudomonadota bacterium
AATAAAGGCACGGACAGGAACCGGACCCGGCAACAAAACCGGGACCGGGAGAAAACGGCCCGGGCCGCACCGGGACCGGCGGCCGGCTACTGGAGGGCGGCGGCCAGCAGGGACTGGGTATAGGGATGCCGGGGACGGGAAAAAAGCTCCGCCGCATCTCCTTCCTCGACAATCCTGCCCCGATACATGACCAGGACCCGGTGGCACATCGCCTTGACCACCTTGAGGTCATGGGAAATGAAAAGGTAGGAGAGCCGGTGGCGGGCCTGGAGGTCGCGCAACAGTTCGATTACCTGGGCCTGGACCGAACGGTCGAGGGAAGAGGTCGGCTCGTCGAGAACGATCAGCCGGGGCTGCATGACCAGGGCCCGGGCAATGGCGATGCGTTGCCGCTGACCGCCGGAAAATTCGTGCGGATAGCGGTTCGTAATCCCGGCCTCGAGACCAACCTCGGACAGGGCCGCGGCCACTCTTGCTTCGCGCTCGGCCGGGGTATAAAGATTGTGCAGTTTGAGGCCTTCGCCGACAATCTGGCCGACCGTCAGGCGCGGGCTCAGGCTGGCGAAGGGGTCCTGGAAAACCACCTGCAGGTGGCGGCGCAGCAGGCGCAGCTGTTTTTCCCCCAGGGCGACCAAGTCGCGGTCGCCAAACCTGATACTGCCGGTGGCCGGCAGCAGGCGCAGCAGGGAAAAACCCAGGGTCGACTTGCCCGAGCCGCTCTCTCCCACCACCCCGAGGCTTTCACCCGGCCTGATCTGCAGGGAAACCCCGTCCACCGCCTTGACATAATCGACCACCCGCTGCAAAAACCCCTTGCGAATCGGGAACCAGACCTTGAGTTTCTCGGCCTCGAGCAGGGGGTCGGCCTTTGCATCCGGCAGCGGCGGCGGTGAACCGGCCGGCTCGGCATCCAGGAGCTTGCGGGTATAGGGGTGCCGCGGCGCGGAAAAAAGCTCCTGCCGGGCGGCGGTCTCGACAATTTTGCCCCGGGTCATGACCGCTACCCGGTCGGCGTGGCGGCGGACAATACCGAGATCGTGGGTGATAAACAGCATCGCCATGCCGAGACGCTCCTTGAGTTCATCCAGCAATTCCAAAACCTGGGCCTGGACCGTGACGTCGAGCGCCGTGGTGGGCTCGTCGGCGATCAGCAGGTCGGGGCGGTTGGCCAGGGCCATGGCAATCATCACCCGCTGCCGCTGGCCGCCGGAAAGCTGATGCGGAAAGGCCTCCAGGCGGCGACCGGCATCGTCGATACCGACCATTTCCAGAAGTTCTCGGCTCTTCTCCCGCAACTCTTCGCGGTGGACGATCCCGCCGTGCAGTTTCAGGCTTTCGCTGACCTGGCGCACAATCGTGTGCAGCGGGTTCAGGGCCGTCATCGGTTCCTGGAAAACCATGCCGATACGGCCGCCGCGAATCTCGCGCATTTCACTTTCCGAAAGCTCAAGCAGGTTGCGGCCGGAAAACATGATGCGGCCGGCGCCGGGATGGGAGGCCACAGGATAGGGCAGCAACCGCATCACCGACAGGGCGGTTACCGATTTGCCGGAGCCGCTTTCACCGACCAGAGCCATGGTTTCCCGCGGCCTGACCTGCAGGCAGACCCGGTCGACAACCGTCTTCCGCCGGCCGGCCGGACCGAAGGCGACACTTAAGTTTTTGATGTTGAGCAGACAATCTTCGACTTCCTGGTACATTGTCACTCTCCCAGCCCGGTGGCCTGGCGCGGGTCGAGGGCGTCACGCACCCCCTCACCAATGAAAACCAGCAGGCTCAGCATCAGGGCGAGAATAAAAAAGGCCGAAAGCCCGAGCCAGGGGGCCTGGAGATTGGCCTTGCCCTGGGCCAGCAGTTCACCCAGCGAGGGCGCGCCCGGGGGCATGCCGAAGCCGAGAAAGTCGAGCGAGGTCAGGGTCGTGATCGAGGCGTTGAGAATGAAGGGCACAAAGGTAATGGTAGCGACCACGGCGTTGGGCAGGATGTGGCGAAACATCACCGTCAGGTTGCCGGCCCCGAGGGCCCGGGCGGCACGCACGTACTCCAGGTTGCGACCCTTGAGAAACTCGGCCCGGACGACCCCGACCAGGCTCATCCAGGAAAAGAGCAGCATGATCCCCAGCAGCCACCAGAAGTTGGGCTGCACGAAGCTGGAAAGGATGATCAGCAGGTAGAGAACCGGCAGCCCCGACCAGATCTCCATGAAACGCTG
The DNA here is from genome assembly GCA_015486445.1 of Pseudomonadota bacterium. Taxonomy (GTDB): domain Bacteria; phylum Desulfobacterota; class Anaeroferrophillalia; order Anaeroferrophillales; family Tharpellaceae; genus JAADEO01. The sequence goes on from WFRT01000257.1 coordinate 2,213, forward strand.
GCCGAAGAGATCGACCCGGCCGCCGTAGTAGCCCTGCAGGGCCCCGGCGATGATGCCGATGATCGAACCGAAAAAGGTCAGGCAGAGACCGAACAGCACCGAGATGCGAAACCCGTAGATCAGCCGGGCCACGACATCCCGCCCCTGGTCGTCGGTGCCGAGCCAGTTCTCCCGGCTCGGCGGCGAGGGGGCGGGGGTTTTCAAATTATAGTTGATGGTATCATAGTGATAGCGGATCGGCGGCCAGACAATCCAGCCTCCCCGCTGGTGAATCAGGTTCACCAGGAAAGGGTCGCGATAGTCGGCCTCGGTGGGAAACTCGCCGCCGAAATCGGTCTCGGCGTAGTCGACCAGAACCGGGCAGTAGAGCCGGCCCTGCATCACGACCAGGAGGGGGCGGTCGTTGGCCACCACCTCGGCCATCAGGCTGACGCCGAACAGGAGAAGAAAGAGCCAGAGCGACCAGTAGCCCCGCCGATTGGCGGTAAAACGCTGCCAGCGCCGCTGGTTCAGAGGATTCAGTTTAATCAACATGGTAAGATCAGAACCGGCGGGCTTCGAAGTCGATCCGGGGGTCGACCAGGACGTAGCAGAGATCACTCAACAGGTTGGTGACCAGACCGATCAGGGTAAAGATGTAAAGGGTGCCGAACATCACCGGGTAGTCGCGGCCGATGGTCGCCTCGAAGCCGAGCAGGCCGAGACCATCCAGGGAAAAGATCACCTCGATCAACAGCGACCCGGAAAAGAACATGCTGATGAAGGCCTGGGGAAAACCGGCAATGATAATCAGCATGGCGTTGCGGAAGACATGGCCGTAGAGCACCTGGTTGCGGCTCAGGCCCTTGGCCCGGGCGGTAATTACGTACTGCTTGCCGATCTCGTCGAGAAAGGAGTTTTTGGTCAGCATCGTCAGGGTGGCGAAGCCGCCGATGACCATCGCCGTGACAGGCAGGGCGATGTGATGAAAATAATCGAGAATCTTGCCGCCCAGGGTGAGGTCGGCAAAATTGTTGGAAACCAGCCCGCGCAGCGGGAACCACTTGAGGTAGGTGCCACCGGCAAACAGCACCACCAGGATTACGGCAAACAGGAAAACCGGGATGGCGTTGCCGATGATCACCGCGGTGCTGGTCCAGATATCGAAGCGGCTGCCGTGGCGAACCGCCTTGGCGATCCCCAGGGGGATCGAAACGAGGTAGATAATCAGAGTCGACCAGAAACCCAGCGAGATCGAAACCGGAAGTTTTTCGATGATCAGGTCGATCACCGACTTGTCGCGGTAAAAGCTCTGGCCGAAATCGAAGCTCAGGTAGTCGCCCAGAAGTTTGAAATAGCGTTTGTAAAGGGGCTGGTCGAAACCGTAGAGCTTCTCCAGTTCGGCAACCAGTTCAGGATCGAGACCCTGGGCCCCGCGGTAGGCGCTCTCCCGGTTCCGGGCGGCCCCCTTCAGAGCCCCTTTTTCACTGCCGGCAACCCGCACCGTGGCCTGCTCGCCGGTCGCCTCGAGCCGGGAGATCATCTGCTCCACCGGCCCTCCCGGGGCGGCCTGGATGATGAAAAAATTGATCGTCAGGATGCCCAGCAGGGTCGGAATTATCAGCAGCAAACGTCTTAAAATGTAACCTGACATCGATTGTCTGCTCCAGCCGTCTGAATTATTTGCACCACCAGGTCATCAGCCCGAGACCGTAGAGCGGGTGCACCTCGGGCTGGAGAAACTTGTCCCAGTAGGCGATCCGGAAGGTGCTCAGATGCCAGTGGGGCAGAACATAGAAGCCCCACTGCAGAACCCGGTCGAGAGCCTTGACCGCCACCACCAGTTCCTGACGGGTGCGGGCGTGAACGATTTTTTCAATCAGGGCGTCGACCACCGGGTCCTTGACCCCGGCCAGGTTGCGGCTGCCCGGCGTGTCAGCCGCGGCCGCCCCCCAGTAGTAGCGCTGTTCGTTGCCGGGTGAAAGTGACTGACCGAAGTTCCAGACCACCATATCGAAATCAAACTGACGAATGCGGTTTAAGTACTGGGCCGTGTCGACCAGGCGAATGCGGGCCTCGATGCCGAGTCGGGCGAGATTCTTTTTAAACGGCAGTACCACGCGCTCGAAAGCCGGCGAGTTGAGCAGGATCTCGAAGGTAAAAGGCTGGCCGGCGGCATTGACGAGACGCCGGTCCTTCACCACCCAACCGGCCTCGCGCAAAAGCCGGGCGGCATGGCGCAGGTTATTGCGAATGTTACCGTAACCGTCGGTGGTCGGCAGGCGGTAGCTATCGCGAAAAACCCCGGGCGGCAACTGGCCGGCATAGGGCTGCAGAAGTTTTAGTTCAGCAGGTTCGGGAGGCCCGTGAGCGGCGAGTTCGGAATTGCTGAAATAGCTGCTGGTCCTGGTGTATTGGCCGTAGAAAAGATTCTTGTTGCTCCACTCGAAATCGAAGGCGTAGATCAGGGCCTCGCGCACCCGTCGGTCCTTGAAAATCGGCCTCCGGGTATTGTAGACAAAGCCCTGCATCCCCTGCGGAATCTTGTGGGGAATCTCCTTTTTGATAATGCGCCCGTCGGTAAAGGGCGGGCCGGTATAGAGGGTGGCCCAGTTTTTGGCGATATACTCCATGCGGAAATCGTATTCACCGGCCTTGAAAGCCTCCAGTGAAACCGTGGTGTCGCGATAGTAGTCGTAGGAGACAGTATCGAAATTGTAACGCCCCTTGTTGACCGGCAGGTCCTGGGCCCAGTAGTCCTTGACCCGTTCATAAACCACCGACTTGCCGGGTCGGAAACTTTTGATCCGATAAGGGCCGCTGCCCAACGGGATGGTCAGATCGGCCTTGCTAAAATCGTGCTTTTCCCAGAAATGCTTCGGCAGGACCACGAGCTGGCCGACAATCAGCGGCAGTTCGGCGTTGCTGCCGTTGGCAAAGCTGAATTTGACCTGATGCTTGTCCAGGGCCTCAACCCCGGTGACCTCGGCGTAATAACGCCGGTACATGGGCTGGCCTTTTCGGGTAAGCAGGTTGAAAGTGAAAACGACATCGTCGGCGGTTACCGGCCGGCCGTCGTGAAAGCGGGCCTTGGAATTGAGATGAAAGATCACCCAGGTCCGGTCGGCCGGCAGTTCGACCTTTTCGGCAACCAGCCCGTACTGACTGAAGGGTTCATCCTCGGCCGGGGCCATCAGAGTGTCGTAGACCAGGCCGACCCCGGCCGCCGAAACCCCCTTGATAATAAAGTCGTTGAAGGTGTCGAAGGTACCGATCGCGGCCCGGCGCAGGGTGCCCCGCTTGGGAGCCTCGGGATTGACATAGTCGAAATGGGTGAAATCGGGCTGGTACTTGAGCTGATCGTAGAGATCGAGCCCGTGCCGGAGCACGGTTTTTGCCGGGGCGGCAAAAACCAGAGCGCAAAAAAGGCTTGACGAAAGCAGCAGAAACAGCACCAACCAGGTTTTCGTTCGCAACAAAGAGGTCACCTCCCCGCCATGGCAGTTACGGAAATTGAACATGACAACCGGACCCGCAGCAAAACCTGAAGGGTACCCGGAAACCGGGAAATTAACACAGCCCGCCGGACGTGTCCAGCACACTTTGCCGGGCCCGCCGGCCGCCCGGACTTGACATCGGGACGATAATGGGGGAAATAAGCCGAATGAAAAAAACCTTTTTTGCCCTGGCCGCGGCGGCCTCCCTGCTGGGTGCCGGATTATTTCTCCGGCCCCGGTCCGCGCCACCCCCCCGGCCGGATTCACTGCGGGCTGCGAAAAGTGTAACCAGGGCTTTTCGCAACCGCCTGAGCAATCTCCAGGTAAGCGGTTCGGGCCGGGTAATCAGGATTCTTAAGGATGACACCCGGGGCCGGCGCCACCAGCGCTTCATCCTCCGGCTGGTCACCGGCCAGACCCTGCTGGTGGCCCACAACATCGACCTGGCCCCGCGCATAACCGGGCTCAAGGTTGGTGATACCGTGGAATTTACGGGAGAGTACGAATGGAATCCTGACGGCGGCCTGGTCCACTGGACCCATCACCGTTTAAGCGGTCGCCACCCGGGCGGCTGGCTCAGGCATAATGGACGCCTCTATCGCTAGGTTTCATCGACACAACCTCCCCCGACAGCTTCCCGCCTGTACCCATCAAATTCCTTCCAGCCATGAACAAAAAACCTTCCCCAGTTCCCCGACAATTGCAAATCTGACAATCCTTTTCATTTTTGCGACCTTAACCGCAACCTCACACAAACCCCCGATTTCAGCTTTGTCACCAGGAAACACAGCTCTCTAACCCCCTTGCAAACTTATTAAAAACCTCCAATATTACCAATGTCTTCATTAAAAAACAGGGCTTTCGCCGACCGCATTTCAGCGGCTTGACGGTCCCGGTTTCACCTGGCTGGTACAGCTCTTGCTCTTCAACCTCTCTTAAGAAAGGGCCGAGCAAAGGATTCCGGCTCATTAAAGCCACCGTAAGCAGCGTCCGGCCCGGCCGCATCGCCACCAAAGACACGGTCGGGGGGCCGAGAGGCCGGGGACACCGGTGACATAAATTTACATTACCACAGGACACTGGTTACAAAATCTGTATCGGCTTGCAGACGGAACTCCCTAACCGGGTACGGCCGAAGCTTTAATTTATCCTCTCAAAACCAGGCAGGTAATATTGCAATGGCAGTTTACAGCGTCAACAAGGACACCTCCGGCCGGCTGTCAATCGTCAGGGCGGCGCGAAAACCGATCGAGGTTCTGGTGGTCGACGATTCCCGGCTGATCCGCACGGTAATCCGGAAAATTCTCGACAGCGACCCCGGAATCAAGGTTGTCGGGGAGGCCGCCGACGGCAGGCAGGCTCTGGAGATGATTCCAGAGGTAAAACCGGAAGTCATCACCCTGGACATCAACATGCCCAGGCTGGACGGAATTTCAACCCTGAAACACATCATGATCAAGCACCCCACTCCGACCGTGATGATCAGCTCCCTGACCCGGGAAGGCGCCACCAAGACCTTCGACGCCCTGCGCTTCGGGGCAATCGATTTTATCACCAAGCCGTCCCAGTTCGACGGCAAGGGAATTGAACACCAGCAGCGGGTGCTGCTCGACAAAATCAAACTGGCGGCCAACGTCGAAACCGGCAACATCCGCCTCTTTCGGCCGCCGGCTAAAAAGAAGGCCGCCGCCCCGGCCCCGGCCATCGACCGCTGCGTAGTCCTGGGAGCCTCCGAAGGCGGATACAGCTCCCTGCTGAAAATCATTCCCCAGCTCTCCCCCGAGTGGCCGGTCACCTACCTCGGAGTTCTCCACGTCACCCCGCTTTTTGTCGACGCCTTCGTCAACTACCTGGACCAGAACAGTTCCATCCCGGTCCGGCGGGCGGTTGACGGAGTAACTCCGAAAAGCGGCACCTGCTACCTGGCGGCGGGCACCGAATATATTACCCTGGTCCAGGCCGGCGGCAAGTTGTCGCTGCGGGTTCACCCCTCGCCCTTCCCCGCCCGCCGTGGCGCCGTCAACATGTTGATGCTGTCGATTTCCGAAATCATGCGGGAACACACGGTCGGCATCATCCTTTCCGGACAGGAACAGGACGGGGCCGAGGGGGTTGCCGAAATCGCCCGGGTCGGGGGGCAGGTTATTATCCAGTCACCCTCAACCTGCTTGTTCAAGGAGATGCCCCAGACCGCCATCGAACTCTGCGGCTCCGCCAGAATTATGCCGGACATTGAAATCGCCGACGCGATCGGAAATAGTTGAAAAAAACCTTAAGAAAGAGAGGAAGACAGCCATGTTCAGAAACTTGAAACTCAGGGAAAAATTCATGATTCCCGGCGTTCTGCTGGTACTCATCCCGCTCCTGATCCTGGGGTACATCTCCCATCAGCAGAGCCTCAAAGGTATTAAGGCGGCGACCGAGGAAAGTATCAAACTCGCGAAAACCGACCTCGATGACATCGCCCGGGGCGTCTACAACATGTGCAAGGCCCAGAACACCGTTCTCCAGAAAACCCTGCAGGACGATATGGCTGTAGCCCTGAAGCTGATCAAGGACAACGGCGATCTTCACCTGGACAGCGAAAAAGCGACCTGGGAAGTCGTCAACCAGGAGACCCAGGCCCGGAGCACGGCCACCCTGCCGCGGATGTACATCGGCAACAGTTGGCTGGGCCAGTCCGACAGTGCCAAAACCCCGGTTATCGGGGAACTTAGCGGCCTGATCGGCAACGCGGTCTGCACCATTTACCAGAAGATGGACGAAAAAGGCGACATGGTCCGGGTCGCCACCAATGCCGACCCGAAAACCAGCTGGAAAACCGGCAGCTACATCCCCGCCGTCCGGGCCGACGGCAAGTCCGACCCGATGATCAGGACCGTCCTTGGGGGGGATATCCACCACGGCCGGGTCTTCATCGACAAAACTCCCTACCTGACCATCGACAAGCCGATTATCGACAACCAGAAACAGATTATCGGGGTTCTTGAAGTCGCCATTCCCCAGGAAGTGGGCAAGAACCTGAGACAGTCGATATACGACATCAAGATCGCGAAGACCGGTTACGTTTACGTTCTCAACAGCAAGGGATACTACGTTATCTCCAAGAACGGGCTGCGTGACGGCGAGGATATTTCCAAGGCCAAGGACAGCAGCGGCCGCCTGATCATCCAGGCAATCGTCAAAACTGCGACCGCGCTGAAACCGGGCACCATCGGCGAAGAACGCTATCCCTGGCTGAACAAGGGTGAAAGTAAACCCCGGATGAAGATTGCCCGCCTGATGTACTTCGCTCCCTGGGACTGGGTCATCGGCGCAAGTTCCTACGAAGATGAATTCCTCGCTTCGGCCAACCGGCTGGCCGACCTCTCGCGCCAGAACGACCTCACCTTCTGGATCATTATCGCCATCGCCTTCTGCGTCGGCTCCCTGATCTGGCTGTTGATCTCCCGGGCCATCGCCAACCCGATCCGCGACATCGCCGGCAAGATCAACGACTCGGCCCAGAACCGTGACCTCACCGTGGTCGTGCCGGTGGTCAGCAACGACGAACTCGGGATCATGGCCAAAGAGTTCAACAAGATGATGCAGTTGCTCAACAACGCTTTCAGTATGGTCCGCAAATCATCTTACAACGTTGCCTCTTTCTCGGACAACGTTAACCAGCGGGCCAGCGCCAACCAGTCCCGGGCGGAGAAACAGGCCGAACAGATGCAGATGGTGCAGCAGACGGTTGAAGACATGCGGGCCACCGCCCAGGAGGTCGCAAAACTGGCTGAATCCCAGAGTCAGGCGGCGACCGTCTCCAGCAGCACGGTTGAAAACCTCGTCAACACCATGCAGACGGTTACCGAGGCGACCGAAAGCCAGAAGAACGAGGTCGCGGTCGCCACCGACAAGGTGCAGGCTATGGGTGAAACCGGCAGCCTGGTTGTGCAGGCCGCCCAGCAACAGGGTGAAAAGGTCGTGGCGGTTACCGAGGCGGTTGAAAACATGGATGAAACCGCCAAAAAACTGGACGAGATCACCTCCCAGGCGATGGAACTGGCCGACAACGCGCTGAAGGCCGCGAACGAAGGTACCGAATCGGTAGCCAGTACCGTTGCCGGTATGCACGCAATCGCCGAGTCCTCGGAACAGATTTCCGAGATCATCACCGTGATCACCGACATCGCCGAACAGACCAACCTGCTCTCGCTCAACGCCGCCATCGAGGCGGCCCGCGCCGGGGTCCACGGTAAGGGTTTCGCGGTGGTTGCGGACGAAGTCGGTAAACTCGCCCAGCGCTCCTCCGACGCCGCCAAGGAGATCACCAAGCTGATCAAGGATTCTTCATCCCAGGTCGCGGAAGGAACCAAGCTTTCCAGCCGCTCCCGACTGGCCCTTGATGAAATTGTGGCCAGTAGTAACAACAGCCTCCAGGCGACCCGCGACATTCGCCGGGCGGTGGAACATATCATGGGCGGTATTAAAGAGGTCAACACGATGATGGAAGACCTCAACACCCTGGCCCGCGAGATCGGTAACATGGCCGGCCAGCAGGGTGAGCGCCGGGCGACTTCGCAGGCGGCCCTGGCCAGCCTGATGGAGAAATCGGTCGCGATTTCGACCCTGATCCAGAACACCAACGCCGACCTCGATGAAATCGGCAAACAGATGGAAGACATCGTCAAGCGCTCGACCCAGTCGAGACAGCTTACCGACCTCCAGGCCCAGCGTTCGTCACGGCTCGTGGAAATCACCACGGAATCGACCCGCAGCGCCCTGGAAACCAAGGAAGGGGCCGAGACCGTCGTCTCGATTACCAACCAGCTCCAGAATATTTCCCAGGTCCTGACCCAGCAGACCGACCAGTTCAAACTCGAAGACAAGTCGGACAAGTCATAATTTGCCCAAACCGGCACCGGTCCGGCCGGCATCCCCGCACTCTTCACCCAGACGGGGGTACCGACCGGGCCGGCATCCGGCACAACCACCGGTCTTCGAATAACCGCCGGAACCATTGAGGAGCCAAATCGAAAAGGAGCAGTTTGCCATGGAAGAACCATATCCGATCAAGGAAATGGATCGCGATAAAAAAGAAGACGGGCTCATGCAGATGGTGGGGTTCGTCATCGGGTCGGAACTGTTCGGGGTCGACATCCTGAAGGTCCAGGAGATCATTCGGGAGATGCCGTTCACCCCGATTCCCAACTCTCCCGATTTCATCGAAGGGGTAATCAATCTGCGCGGCAACATCATCCCGGTCATCGACCTGCGCCGGAGACTCAATGCCGAAAAGCTGGGAACCCCGGCCAGCGACATCTGGATCATCATCTTAAACATCAACAACCGGGTGGCCGGCTTTATCGTCGATGCGGTCACCAAGGTCCTGAAGGTACCTCTGGAAAACATCGAACCCCCGCCCGACATTGTCGTCTCGGGGCTGCACAGCCAGTACATTTCCGGGGTCTGCCGCATTGAAAACCGCCTCCTGATCCTGCTCGATTTCAACCGCATCCTGCAAGTCGACGAGATCAAGAAACTGCGGGGCCTGAATGACAACTGAACCTCTCCTCCACTCAACCGTAACAGGAAATGTCAATGGGCAAGAAAATACTGATAGTCGATGATTCAACGATCATGCGCAAGATGATCGGCACAACCTTGCGTGAAGCCCATCACGAGGTGGTCGGAGAGGCCAAGGACGGCATTACCGCCATCGCCATGTATAAGGAGACCCGGCCGGACGTGGTCACCATGGACATTACCATGCGGGGCATGGACGGTTTCGCGGCGGCCAGCGAAATTCTGGATTTCGACAACCAGGCCAAGGTGATCTTTCTCTCCAACCTGAACCAGGCCGACTACTGTGAAAAAGCCCGCCAGCTGGGGGCCAAGGGATACCTGAACAAACAGGCCACCAGCGAGATTCTGGAACTTATTGAACGTTTATAGCAGCGCTGCAACAGCGGGCCGCATGGCGGCATTTTCCGGGAGCATGAGGCCCGACGGCAAGACGGGAAAACCGGAAACACTTTTTTCCACGACAGTTTCCCGGCAGTTGACTCTAAAAATATCGTAAGGAGAACATGATGGTTGATCTTTCCCTGCTTCAAGATTTCATTGCGGAGACGACGGAATATCTTGAAGAGATGGAAGGCTGTTTTCTCCGTCTGGAAGCCGACCCCGGCAACCGTATGATCCTGGACGACATCTTCCGTTCCGTGCACACCATAAAAGGGGCGGCGGAGTACCTGGGGCTGGAAAAGATCGCTGAATTGTCTCGGGCCATTGAAAACCTGCTTTATCACCAGCTCCACTGCAGCGAGCCCACCTGCAGCCGGGAGGTGCTTGACCTGCTGGCCGGCGGCCGGGAGCGCCTGGGCCGGCTGATGCGCAACCTGGAAAAAGAGGAAAAGGAAACGATCCCGATCGACGACCTGATTGAAAGCATTCGGGTCGTCGACACCACCTCACGGATCTCCGAAGAGATCCGCAAGGTGGCCGCCGATGGTGAAGACAGCACTCTCAACGACGAGCTCCTGGCCGAGCGGCTGAGTTTTTCGGAAACCGAAGAAGACGAGAGCGACGAAGAACTTTTTGCCATCTTTCTCGAACAACTGGAAGAAAAACTTAACCAGTTGAGCTTTCAGAGCGAGGCGCTGTTTGAAGCCGACCCCAGAAGCCAGGCCGAAATTCTGGGATCCTGCCACGCCCTGGTCGATGCCCTGCGGGCCGCCGCCAATTACATGGGTTACGAGCAACTGACCAGCTTCTATGAAATGTGGCAGACCAACATTGAAGACGGCAGGCTAAACCTCCTGGAAGAAGGAGAGAAGCTGCCACCCGATTTCATCAGCGGCTGCATGAAAAACAATATCCAGGCCCTGGCCAAACGCTTCCCCAGGCTCAACCTCACACCCCCGGAACAGGAGACCGGAAAAGCCTCAAACCCGCCCGCCAGTGAACCTGCAGCCGTAAAGCCTGGCGGCGAAGAAAAAACTGAAATTCCGGTCTTCAGGAACGGGGACGGAGATGATGACGGTACCGTTGCCGCGGCCGGCGACATTCTCGATGAATACGCCGGAAAGGCTTCTCCGGGCAGCCCCCCGAAGGAAGAGGGCAAAGATCAGCAAGATGACAATCTTTTCGAGCGCCTGAGCTGGTCCTTTGACAACCGCATCAAGCAGAACCCGACCCCCCAGGATGAAGACGATCTGATCGAAATTGAAACCGAGCTTTTTTCGGCCCCGGCGGAACCCTCGGACACACCGCCGACCGCCCCCGCGGCAACTGGCGCTTCCGAGCCCCCCGGCAGAGCTGAAAAACCGGCTGAAAAACCGGAAAAGGAGGCAGGGGAAAAGAAGACGGACACAGCCGCCGGTATCATGTCGATTTTTGACGATTACCGGGAAGAAAACGATACCGAACTGTTTGTCATTTTCCAGGAACTGATCGAAGAGGTTTTGGGCAGCCTCCAGCTCCAGGTCGACATCCTGCGGGAAAACGACGACTGCAACCGGACGGCAGTCCTGGAATTCTGCCTGGAGCAGCTCGGCCGCCTCAATTCCGCCGCCAACTACATGGGCTATGAGCAACTGCTCAACTTCTATGGCAGCTGGCGGGCTGAAATCACTGCGGCCATCGACCGGCTGGCGAAGGGTGAAACGGGCGATTTCGACCGGTTTATCGCGGAAACCCTGGAAAGCAGGATCCACGCCCTTATCGAGATGTTTCCCGACGTCACCCCGGCAAAACCCGCTCCGGCACCTGGAACAGCCGGGGAAACCCCGGCCGCCGCAACCGGGGACCGGCCGCCGACGGCTGAGAGTGAAAGGATCGCAACCCCCGAAACCGCAGCCGGCCAGGCCTCACCGGCCGGGGTAAGCGCCGAATCTGCGCCGGCGGCTCCGGCCGACACTTCGATGCTCGCCGATTTTATCGCCGAAACCCAGGAGCACCTGGAAGAGATGGAGGAAAACCTGCTCCTGCTCGATTCCGATTCGCTCCGCCGGGAAACCTTGGACGACATCTTCCGTTCCGTGCACACGATCAAGGGAGCGGCCGAATATCTCGGGATCGAGCGGATTTCATCCCTGACCCACAATCTGGAAAACCTGCTTTACCAACTACGCCAGGACAAAATCAAGGTCAGCCGGGAAATCATCGATCTGTTGATGGCGGGCTGGGACCGGGTCAGCCTGCTGGTCAAAAACCTGGAGGAGAAACAGGTCGAAGAAGCTGAAATCGACGACCTGCTCGAACGTATCCGGACCCTGGGAAAAGGCGACCGGAAGCGCCCCGAAGCAACCACCGCCGAACCGGAAGAGACCATCTCCGCAGCCCGTCCAGCGACCGCAACGGCCGACTCTCCCCATCCCAAACCAACCGCGGACCGGGCCGGCCGGCCGGACACAGCGGCCGCCGCCCCGGAAAAAAGTGCCGAAAACGTCCCGGAAAAGAGTGTCAAGCGCAGTATCAGGGTCGAAGCCGGCAAGATCGATGCCCTGATGAACCAGGTTGGCGAACTTGTCGTCAGCCGGGCCGGATTCACCCAGATACTCGGCGAAATGCAGAACCTCCAGCATGAACTCAAGCAGAACCTGAAGCTGGATACCCGGGAAATGCGCCAGTTTACCGGTATGACCACTCGCCTGGGCGAAACCACGACCCTATTCGAGAAGGTCATCAACGAACTCCAGGGCGAGGTCATGAAGGTCCGCATGCTGCCCATCTCCCAGCTTTTCAACCGCTACCCGAGGCTGGTTTACGACCTCGTGCGCAATACCGGTAAACAGGTCAAGCTGGATATCGAGGGAGCCGAGACCGAACTCGACAAAATGGTCATCGAGGAGATCTCCGATCCCCTGATCCACATCATCCGCAACGCCGTCGATCATGGCATAGAGACCACCGAAGAGCGCCGCCGGAAAGGCAAGCCCGAAACCGGCACCATCAAGCTCAAGGCTTACCATGAAGGCAATCACGTCATCATCGAGATCATCGACGACGGTCGCGGCCTCGACCTCGAACTCATCAAGCGCAAGGCTCTGGACGGGAATTTCGTCAAACCGGCCGATCTTGAACAGATGTCGACCCAGGAGATCACCGGCCTGATCATGAAGCCGGGTTTTTCCACCGCTGCCAAGGTGACCCATATATCCGGCCGCGGCGTCGGCATGGACGTGGTTCGCAAAAACATCGAAAAACTCAACGGCACCATCGAAATTGACACGACCCCCGGGGTTGAAATGCATTTCCGGATCAAGATCCCGTTGACTCTGGCGATCATTCCGGCCCTCAGGGTCAGGGTCAGCGATGAACTCTTCACGATCCCGCTCTCGACGGTAGAGGAAACCCTGAAAACTTCATGGGACAAGGTTTTCACCATTGAAGGGATCGAGGTTCTCTCCTTCCGGGAGAGCACCCTGCCGCTGCTCCGGATGGCCAATCTCTTCAACCTGGAAAAAACCGCATCGACCGAGGAGCAGCCCGACCAGGCCTACATCGTCGTGGTCAGCACCGGCATGAAACGGATGGGGCTGGTGGTCAATGAACTGATGGGCCAGGAAAACGTGGTTATCAAACCCCTGGAAGATTATATCCAGGAAAAAAGCGGTTTTTCCGGGGCCACGATCCTGGGCGACGGCCGTATTTCCCTGATTCTGGACGTCTACGAACTCATCAACCTGGCCGTCAGCCAGCGCGGCAAGGGTCGGTCACGGGGCTCGGCCGGGAACTGGGGACCGGGAATCTTAAGTCCTTAACCCCCGGCCACCGGGATCTTTGCCGCGGCCTTCCAAGGATAGACAATGGGTGTCGGTTTAAAAAAAATTCTTCTTCTGGACGGCAGCGCCCCGGACCGGGCCGCGCTGGAGGAGTTTTTCGCCCGGGAAAACGGGAATTTCCAGTTCCGGAACACCGACGATTCGGAAGCGGCCCTGGAAATACTGACCCGGGAAGAGATTTTCCTGATCACCGTTTTCGTTGCCGACAACAACCTTTTTCCCCAGTCTTTCATCAGGAAGATTATCGCCTCTTATCCGCAGCTCGAAATCGTCCTGGTGCTGCCGCCCGAAAATCAGCGCATCCGCAATGCCCTGCCCGGTCATCCCGGCCTGCATGTCATTGAACAGCCTTACCAGCCGACCTCGCTCGGCCACCTGATCAAGGAACTCTCCTCGCACGAGCCGAACCGGGGATTTACCGGCACCCTGAAAATCGTCCGCCTGGATGACCTGATTCAGATGTGCTGTCTCTCCGGGGCCACGATTACCATCCAGGTCGGCAACGATTTCCAGAAAGGCCAGATTTTCATCCGCGAAGGCGACATCATCAATGCCCGGTGCGGGGACAAGTCGGGCGAAGAGGCCTTCTACACGATCATGACCTGGAATGCCGGCGGTTTCGAAACCCTGGACGGCATTCCGGATGAAACCGTCAACATCGAGGCCAACTACCAGTACCTGCTGCTCGAGGCCGCTCGCCGCAGCGACGAGTCGGCCCGCGGCGATGATCAAGCACCGCTGGAAGAGGCCGTCGACGCCGAACTCGAAACGGCCGAAAACGACAAGCTCAAAGTACTTATGGTCGAAGATTCGACGATCATGGCCAAGATCATGTCTACCATGCTGATGGTGGCCGGCGACATTGAAATTGCCGGCATCGCCAGAAACGGCCAGGAAGCCCTGGCCATGATGGAGGTCCTCGATTACGACGTCATCCTGCTTGACATCAACATGCCGGTCATGAACGGTCGGGTCACAATCAAGCACATCATGATCAAGAGCCCCTGCCCGGTGGTCATCATGAGCAATGTCGGCAGCCGGGCCCCGGAAACGGTTCTCTCCCTGCTCGACCTGGGGGCCGTCGACTTCATCAGCAAGCCGGTGCGCGGCGGTGATTTTTCTCTCCAGCAGCGCAAGATCGTGGAGAGAGTACGCCGGGCGGCCCAGGCCAACATCTCCCGTTTCAAGCGTTTTCACCGGCCGCGAAAGCGGCCGCCGCAGCCGCCCCGGCAGGGTCTTGAAGACCACCCGGCCGCGGCCGAAAGGCTGATCGTCGTCTCCTCCGGCTGCAGCGGTCACGGCGGCCTCTACCCTCTCCTGACCGGGGTCAGTGAACTCAACCAGTCGGCTTTCGTCTGTCTCGACTCAATTCCGCCTACTTTTCTCACGGCCATGACCGCGCACCTGGAAAACCTCTGCCAGAAAAGTTTCTCCCCCCTGGCCGACGGCACCAGGCTGCAGGGCGGCCGCTTCTACCTTGACTCCATGTGTCATTCACTGCTGCTGCAGCCAACCGACGGCGGCATCCAGATCCGTTCCCTGCAAAACCGGCATACCTCCGAATACGGGCCCCGCTTCTTCGACCTCTTTCTCTTTTCCGCCGCCGACATCTTCCAGGATCGACTGCTCGTCCTCCTGCTGCCGGGAGCCGCACTCGGCAACCTCGAAGGCTTGAATTACGTACGTGAAAAAGGCGGTTCCCTCTTCGCCCAGGATCCGGCCACCTGCATCATGCCGGATTACCTGCAGCCGGTCAGCCAGGCCGGGCTGGTGAACGAAACCTTTACCACCGATGCCATTGCCAGCCGGGTCGTCACCTGGGCCTATGGTTTGTAGAACAGTTTCCGGAAATTTCCGGCCCCGTAAACGGCCGCTGACAACAGGAAGAAACGGATGACAACTGACCAAAACAGCCTGGCGACAACAGGCGCCGCCGCGACAACGGCCGGGAAAATCAAGGTTCTGATCGTCGATGACGCATCTTTCATGCGCAAGGCAATCCTCGGCATGCTGGCAGGGGACGAACAGATAGAGGTCGTCGGCACCGCCTGCAACGGCCAGGACGGACTGGAAAAGATCAGGCAGCTCAAACCGGATGTCGTAACCCTCGACATCGACATGCCGATCATGGACGGCATCACCAGCATCCGCCACATCATGATCAAATCACCGGTGCCGGTGGTGGTTTTAAGCTCGATGTTCAGCGACGGCGTCATCACCTTCGATGCCCTGCGACTCGGGGTCGTCGATTTCATCCCCAAGCCTTCCGGGGCCGTCTCGACCGACATCGACCGCTCACAGCAGCACCTGATCGACCGCATCAAGATGGCCAGTGAAGTCAACCTGGCCAACATCCGCCGGGTACGCCTGCCGCAGTTAGAACAAAATCGGCCTCCCGACCATGGCTGCCTGCCCCTTGACTACCTGGTGGCCGTCGGCACGACGCTTTCGGGACCCAACACCATCATCCGCCTGCTCGCCAGCCTGCCGCCCGCCCTGCCGGCGGCCGTGGTCATCGTGGTTGAAATGTCGGCCAAGGTCTTAAGCGCTTTCGTGGATCGTTTCAACATGCTGGTTCCCTGGGAGGTCGTAGTTGCTAAAGACGGAATGGAACTTAAATCGGGCCACTGCTACATCAGTTCCTGCCAGGAAAGCATTCGGATACGGGAACTGGCCGACGGCACCGTCTGCCTGCGCAAAGTGGAAAACAGCAGCGAGCCCTTAAACCAGCTTTTCATGTCGGCGGCCGACGTTTTTCAACAGAACACGATCGGCATCCTGCTGACCGGCATCGGCACCGACGGGGCTGACGGCTTCTCCCATATTCTAAGTCACGCCGGCGTCACCATGGCCCAGGACTCCAAAAGCTGCGTTTTCCCCAACCTCACCGACAATGCCATCAAGCGCGGGACCGTCAGCAACATCCTTAATGAATCCGAACTGCCGCAGGCGATCATCTCGATCATGGCCGGACAAAGGAGCAGCGATGATTGTTGTATGTGAACATTGCAGCAGCCGCCTGAAAGTCGATGAACAGCGGCTTGATCCCACGATCAGGAAATTTTCCGCCCGCTGTCCCAAGTGCCGGCAGAAGTTCATCATCACCCTGCCGGAGGAGATCCCCGACGTTGTCGAACTGCAGCAGCCCGACAACCCCCAGCCGCAGCGCCCGGGCCGGACCATCGTCATCACCAACCAGAAGGGCGGCGTGGCCAAGACCTCGACCTGCCTCAACCTGGGACTGTCCCTGGCCCTGCTCGAAAAAAGGGTGCTGCTGATCGATTTCGACATCCAGGCCAACCTGACGATCTCGATGGGCTACCAGAATACAAACTCCTTTTACGATCTCCATAACCGCAGCCCGCGGGAGTTCAACGCGGCCCTGATCCAGACCTCCTATCCCGGCCTGTGGCTGCTGCCGTCGAACAAGAACATGGTCCTGCTGAGTAAAAAGTACTTCGGCAAACACGAGTATGAATATATCCTCGACCGGCAGCTTGCCCAGGTCAAGAAACAGTTCGACTACATCATCATCGACACACCGCCGTCGATCGAATTTTTTACGATCAATGCGCTGACCACCTCGAACCTGGCCATCATCCCGACCCCCTGCGACTACCTCTCGACCCACGGGGTCGACCAGGTGATCAAGATCATCGACCTGATTCGCCGGAAAACCAACCCGAAACTCGAAGCCCGGATCCTGGTTACGATGTATGAAGAATCGACCACCGCAGCCCGGATGATCTTTACCAAGCTCAAAACGCTCCATCCCGGACGTCTTTACCAGACCGTGATCCCCCGTGACGAACGCATGCAGGAGGCCCAGATCATGAGCATGCCGGTCATCAACTATGACCAGAAAAGCAGCTCGGGCCGGCAATACCTGGCCCTGGCCCGGGAAATCTGTACTCCGGCCCGGGAGCGCGGATAGAAAAAATGGACAGGCGGGGCTCGAATTTTCGCTACACGCTCCAGCGAACCATGATCATCTACTTTCTCCTGATCGGTTTCGCGGCCCTGCTGCTGGGGGTCGAATTCACCCGCGAAACCTACAGCCACAATCTCACCGGCCCCAGCCTGGCGGCAACCGCCTCCGGCCCGGAAGCCGGCCCGGCGATTGAGCACCTGCGGCACAAGGCGATCCTGATGATCTGCATCATCATGTTCGTCGTGGTCATCGTCCTGATGATGTTCATCAAGAACATCACCGGTCCCCTGCAGCACATGATCGAGAAATCGAACGAGATTTCCCGGGGAGACCTGAGCCAGACCATCGAAATCGAGGCCAACAATGAACTCGCCGACCTCGGTAACGTGATCAATGAAATGTCCAGCAACCTGCAGGAGATAATTCACTTTTCCCTCAACACCTGTCTCTCCGGACGCCGTTTGATAAATGAAGCCGGCAGCCTGCTCCAAGAGTCTCCCCAGGGCGGTAAAGAGCTGGTAAAACTGCAGGAGAAGCTGGCGGAACTTGACGAAGAACTGGCGGCCTTCGAAAACATCGTCGACTGTTTCAAGTTCTACTCGATCGACGAAAACCCGCATGGCTAGTTACTGGACGGCCTTTCCGGCGGGAATCATCATTGCCATGATCTCTTCGATCGTAGGCATTGGCGGAGGCATCATCTGGATGCCGGTTCTCCTGCTGATTTTCAGACTGGAACCGGAAACCGCGGTACTCTCCTCCCTGGTAATCCAGACCTTCGGCATGGGCTCGGGTTGTTTTGCCTATCTTCGCCGGGGCCTGGTCGATATCAGGCTCGCCCTGTTGATTCTGGCGGTGACCGTACCCGGAGTCCTGGCCGGCGCCTGTCTGACCCGAAGCTTCAGTCCGCCCCACATAAAAATGATTCTCGGCCTGCTGGCGCTGCTCACCGCCTTTCTCTTTGTTTCGCTCAACCAGCGGTATGACGATGCCGGGGTCAGGCGGGTGGATCTGAAACGGGTCAGACCCTATCTTTTCCTGATCTCGCTGATGTCGATGGTCAGCGGAATGCTGAGCCTGAGTATCGGGGAGTGGGTGATTCCGCTGATGCACGGTAAAATGAACCTGCGCATGAGCACCGCGATCGCCACCAGCATCACCACGATCTTCGGCATCTGCCTGCTGGGATCAATGTTTCACCTGCTGCTGGGCAGCACCCCCCAATGGCAGGTTGTAGCCTGGGCCGCGCCCGGAGTTTTCATCGGTGGCCAGATCGGACCTCGAATTTCGGGACGCATCAACGAAAGGATCCTGAAAGAAATTTTTATTTTCCTCCTGACCCTGGTGGGAATTCACTTGATCTACAATTCATTCTGAACCCGGCCGCCTGGGAAAACCTGAACCAGGAACCAAAAAAAATGGACACCGCGGAACTGAAAACAGCCTCCAGATATGAGCCGCGCCCCCTGGCCTGTCCCTGGATCGCCTTTGCGGTCCTGCTGCTGCTCTGGGAACTGCTTTCCCGGTTTTCGGGACTCAGCCCCCAGGTCTTTCCCGGGCCGATCCCGGTCCTGGTCAGCATGGGCAAGCTGGCCGCCAGCGGCATCCTGTTACGGCATACCGTGGCCAGCCTTTTCCGGATTACAGTCGGCTTCTACCTGGCCGTCCTGCTGGGCCTGCCCCTGGGAATCATCCTGGGCCGCAACCGCATCTTCAACACCATGTTCAACCCGGTTATCCAGTTCCTCAAGCCGATCTCCCCGATTGCCTGGATTCCACTGGCCATGCTCTGGTTCGGCATCGGTGACAAGCCGGCCATCTTCCTGATTTTTCTTTCCAGCTTCTTTCCCCTGGTGGTCTCCACGACGATCGCCGTCAGTTCGATAAACCCGGTCTTTTTCCAGGTTGCCGCCAATTTCAACTTCACCCGCCGGGAAGTCTTAAGCAAGATCATCATCCCGGCCATCACCCCGGCCACGATCACCGCCTTCCGGATCTCCCTGTCGATCGCCTGGCTGGTCGTGGTGGCGGCGGAAATGATTGCCGTGCGCTCGGGCCTCGGCTACCTGATTCTGGATTCCCGCAACGCCCTGCGGATGGATTATGTCATGGCCGGGATGATTGTCATCGGGATCATAGGCCTGCTGCTCGACTTGCTCATGCGGCGCATGGGGCAGCTTGCTTCAACCAGCTGGTACGGCAGCGGGAACTGAGTGGAGATGGGTCACATCTTAATTGATTCGGTCTGCAAGGAGTATCCCAACCGGCGCCGGAAACCCCGGCCGGGCTCCCCGGGAACCGGGAAATACATGGTCCCGGTGCTCGACCATATCACACTCGAATTTGGCGAGGGCGAGATGGTCTGCATCCTGGGGCCCTCGGGCTGCGGCAAATCGACCCTGCTGCGGATTGTCGCCGGTTTTGAACCCCCGACTGCCGGCCGGGTGATCATTGACAACAAGCGCGTCGAGCGCCCGAGTTCGGACTCGATTTTCGTTTTTCAGAACAACGGCCTGCTGCCCTGGATGACGGTCTGGGAAAACGTCGAACTGGGGCTCAGGCACCTGGAAGACCGGGAAGCAAAAAACGAAAGGATCGCCGAACAGATTGAAATCGTGGAGTTGGAGGGGTTCGAGCAGCACTATCCCCATCAACTCTCGGGGGGCATGAGAAGACGGGCCGAACTGGCCCGGGCCCTGGCCGTCAACCCGAATATCATGATCATGGACGAGCCCTTCAGCGGCCTTGACTTTCTCACCCACATGAAGATGCGGGAAGAGGTGGTCAATATGCACAGGTTCACCCGGAAAACCACCCTGGTCGTAACCCACGACATCGACGACGCCCTGATCATGGGTGACCGGATAGTCGTTCTGGACGACCGGCCGGCAAAGGTCAAGCTCGATCACAAGCTTGATTTCCCCCGCCCCCGGGATTTTGAGAAACTGCCCGAACTCAGTGAACTGCGTAAACAGATATTCTTGATGCAGGGAGTGCTGTATGCCGTCTGAAAAGCGTCCGGGTGGAAAACTTGCGTCATCTGCCGCCGGGCGCTACATCCTGCTCGCTCTCGGCTGGCTGGTGGTGATTTCACTGCTCCAGTACCATTTCGAACACTCCGCCGAAAAACGCCCGGTCATCCGTATGGGTTACATGCCGGTGATCACCAACCTGGCCGCGCCCCTGCTCGATGAAGCCAGTAAATCGGCCGGCGACTACCGTTTTCTGGCCCTCAAGTTCTCCTCCTTCGCCGAAATGGCCGACGCTCTGCGCCACGGCCATATCGACGCCGCTTTCATCATCGCCCCCCTGGCCATCGTGCTGCGACACGACGGCGAAGACGTCAAGGTCGTCTACATCGGCAACCGCCACGAAAGCACCCTGGTCACGCGCCGTGATCTCAAGATCGAAAAGCTCGAGGATCTGGCCGGCCGCACCCTGGCGGTGCCGATGCGCTATTCCGGGCACAACCTGGAAGTCAGGCGCCTGCTTAAGGAAAAAGTGATCACTCCACCCATCAAAATCGTTGAGATGAATCCGCCGGACATGGCCTCGGCCCTGGCTTCAGGCGGGCTGGACGCCTATTTCGTGGGCGAACCTTTCGCAGCCCAGACCATCCTCTCGGGCGACTCCAAGGTACTTTACTACGTCGAACAGCTGCATCCCCATTTCATCTGCAATCTCCTGCTCGTCCGCCAGGTAATGATTGATCGCAACCGCGCCGCGGTCCGGGCCCTGGTTACCGCGGCCGCCCGTTCCGGCTTCTGGGCCAGGGCCCATCCCGAACAGGCCGCCGCCATCGCCTCCCGCTACTGGAACCAGGATAAAAAAACCATCCTTTACGCCCTGAGCACTCCTGAAAATCGGATTGAGTACGACCGTTTCACTCCCGATGCCGCCGAGCTGCAGGAAATTGCCGATTCGATGGTCCGCTGCAACCTGCTCGACAACGGCAAAATCGAAGGGCTGGTTGAAGACCGTTTTGCGAAGTCAGTCAACCGCGAAAACATTACCGACCTGAAAAGCATTCTCGTCCCCGGGAACACGAACGGAAACTGACTAGTAACTATTCAGCTAAATTTTATCTTCCCTCTTTCAGGAGGGGGCGGGGGTGGTTTTTCTGAGCGGTTTCGGAAAGATTTCGTCGTTTTTCCCAGCGAGCGGGAGCCCATAAGCATTGCAACTGTCTGAGCGTAAGCGAGTTTTGCAATGCGGGCGAAGCGAGCGCGAGGAAAAACAG
>WFRT01000258.1 GCA_015486445.1 Pseudomonadota bacterium
CCCCTTGACCAACCCGATGGTCAAGGGGTGATTGGCTGAACCCTTAATTACTTTACAGTCAAAGCAAAACCAAACAAGGAGGAGGGGGGGGTCAGCCGCCAACAAGGAAGAAAAGGAGTTTCTTGAGTAGGAATATAGCAAGGGAAAATTATAATGAGATTAAAGGCAGATTATTTTTCATTAATTTCGTCATTTTTTATTTCCTGGTCTCTGATATTCTTCCGTTACACCGGGAAAGCGTGTTTGATTTCAAGTGATTACGAAACAATACTCATGGAGCTGGCACCCCCGGCCGGTTCATGTTCGCCGGTCGGCAGAAAGACCCTAAAGACACTCCCCTCGCCGACGATGCTGTCAACGCTGATCGAACCATTGTGGGCTTCGACGATCCATTTGACGATGCTCAAGCCCAGCCCGCTGCCGCCATACTGCCGGCTGCGGGCCTTGTCGGCCCGGTAGAAGCGATCAAAGATCCGGGGGATGGCATCTTCGGGAATCCCGATGCCGGTATCGGCGACCGCCACTTCGATGCCGTTTTCGACGTTCTTGAGACTCACCCTGATTCGGCCGCCGGCCGGGGTGTAGCGGATCGCGTTGCTCAGCAGGTTGACCAGCATCTGGCGCAGGCGCAGCTGATCGCCGTAAATGGTTTCAACCTCGTCGACGTCGCTGCCGAGATTGATCTGGTGTTCATCGGCCAGGATCTGGAAGTGAGAGAGCAGGTTGTTGACCATGAGCTGCATGTCAACCGGCTCGAAGTTGAGCACCTCCTGGCCCATGTCACTTTTTGAAAGCAGCAGCAGGTCGTTGACAATCGTCGCCATCCGTTCGACTTCCTCGAGACAGCTGCCCAGGGTTTCCAGATACTCGTCGACCGAACGTTCGCCGCGCAGGGCGATCTCCAGCTCCCCCTGCATGATGGTCAGGGGAGTGCGCAGTTCGTGGGAGGCGTCGGCTGTGAACTGGGTGATTTTCTGGAACGAGAGCGACAGCCGGTCGAGCATGCCGTTGATGGTCGCGGCAAGTTGGCCGATATCGTCCCGGGTGACCGGGACGGTGATGCGTTCGTCGAGGTTGTTGACGGTAATGTGGCGGGTGGTCTGGGAAATCTCGCGAATCGGTTTCAAGGCCTTGCCGGCGAGGAAAAACCCCACCACGGCGGCCACGAAAAGCAGGCTCGGACCGAGAACGAAAAACACCACCAGCAGGTTGCGCATCGACTCGCGGACGAATTCGAGCGAGGTCCCGACCTGGACGACACCCCTGACCTTGTGGCTCCTGAAGTCGACAACCGGAAAGTTGATAAAGCGGATCGGCATGTCCCGGCCAAGCGGGTACTGGGTTTCGAAGATGATTTTGCCGGTGCTGACGACCTCGCGGACCAGCTTCTTGTTGACCGGAATCTTGGTGTCGTCAAGGTTGTCGGTGCGGGAGCCGATCTCCCCGGAAAGGTCGAGAACCCGGATGAATTTACCCACCGGGCGGGTGCCGAAAATACGGTTCAGGCGGCGTTCGAAATCGGGCGGCAGGAAATTGGGGACCACGCAGAGCTCAGTCTTGGAGATGAGCTCGGCCATGGTCTGCAGGCGATGGTCGACCGAGCGCAGCAGCTTGCGCTCCATCATCACGTAGATGCTGACGCAGAAACAAGCCAGGACAACGCTGAAAACCAGGACATACCAGGCCGTCAGTTTGACCCGGATGCTGACCGGTTTCACTTCTTGTTGTCCTCTTTCTTCTTGTCTTCCCGGAGAATGTAGCCCACGCCCCGCACGGTGTGAATCAGCTTCTGGGAAAAGCCGCGGTCGACCTTGTTGCGCAGGTAATTGACGTAAACGTCGATGACGTTGGTGAAACTGTCGAAATTGTAGTCCCAGACATGCTGGGTGATCATCGTCCGGGTCAGGACCCGGTTGGGATTGCGCATGAAGTACTCCATCAGGGCGTACTCCTTGGCCGTCAGCTCGATCTCCTTGCCGTCGCGGATGACCTTGTGGGAAATCAGGTCCAGGGTCAGGTCGGCGAATTTCAGGACGTTGCTGCCGGTGTTGCTGCGCCGTCGCAGAACCGCCCGGATGCGGGCCAGAAGTTCTTCGAAGGAGAAAGGTTTGGGGATATAGTCGTCGCAGCCGGCTTCAAACCCTTTCAGTTTGTCGACCACCATGTCCTTGGCCGTCAGCATGATTACCGGGGTATCGATTTTATTGGCTCGCAGGCTTTCGAGCACCTGCACCCCGTCCTTGCCCGGCAGCATGACATCGAGCAGGATCAGGTCGTAATCGTTTTCCAGCGCCATGGTTTCCCCTTCCGGGCCGTCGTAAGCGACATCAACCACGTACTGCTCTTCCTTGAGGCCTTTCTGGAGAAAATTGGCAACCTTCTGTTCGTCTTCAACAACCAGTACTTTCATCGGATCTAACCTCCAAACCTTGCAAAAAAACAGGTTTACCTGAACAGTTTAAGACCGAAGTCCGCCGCAAGCCTAGTCAATGACGAGGAAAAAGTAAAGGGGGGGAGGCCGAGAATCCCCTCCCTTTAGAAAATTATAATTTTCCGGCCCCGACGCCGCAAAGCGACCGGCGTTGGGCCGCCAAACGGCCATGGACGGTGGTGGCGGGAAACGGAAAAAGATTGACAAAAGTATGCCTGATAACGTAAATCAGCCCGCGATTTGCAGCTTGTGACAAACTTGTTTCTAAACTTTAAACCAGTAGGATATAAAGGATGTGTGCCATGATTGAAAAAACCTTGTCAATTATCAAACCGGATGCCGTGGCCAAAGGGGTTATCGGTCAGATTGTCGCGACCTTTGAAGGCAACGGCCTGAAGATTGCGGCCATGAAGATGGTTTACCTGAGCAAGCGTGAGGCCGAGGGGTTCTACGCCGTGCACCGGGAACGCCCCTTTTTCGGCAGCCTGACCGATTTCATGTCTTCCGGCCCGGCCGTGGTCATGGTGCTGTGCGGGGAAAACGCGATCGCCAGAAACCGTGAACTGATGGGCGCCACCAACCCGGCCGAGGCGGACGATGGCACCCTGCGCAAGCGTTTCGCCAGCAATATCGAACAGAACGCCGTGCATGGTTCCGACGCGCCGGAAACCGCCCGGACCGAGATCGCCTACTTTTTCCCGGAGCTCGAGATCGTCAACGGCTGAAACCTGCAAGCGGCACCAGTAGACCGGGCACATTCCACCACGCCGGAGCCTTCCGGGGTGGATGGGTGTGCCTGTTTTTTCTGAATCCGCAGGGCTTTGGGACGCGATGGAGAAGTGATGGGAATCAAGAAAGTGCAGCGTGGAGTGTTCATCACCGGCACCGACACCGAGGTCGGCAAGACCGTGGTCGCGGCCCTTCTGGCCTGGACCCTGGCCCGGCGCCGGATCGCCTTTGACTACATCAAGCCGGTGGAGACCGGGATCGGCGACCGACAGGCCCTGGAAACGCTTTCCGATGCCGCCCGGGTCAAGGCCGCCGGCCGCCTGCATGCGCCGCTGGAAGAAATCGTTCCCTTTACCTTTGCCGAACCCCTGGCCCCGCTTCTGGCCGCCCGCCGCCAGGGAGTGGCCCTGGACCGGGAGCTGCTGCTGGAGGCGGTCAGAAACCGCCTGTCCCCCGCCCGGCCGGCCCTGGTCGAGGGGGCCGGCGGTCTCCTGGCGCCCCTGTGCCCGGATTACCTGGTCCTCGACCTGATCCGGGACCTCGGCCTGCCGGTCCTGGTTGTCAGTCGGACCGGACTGGGAGCCGTCAACCATTCACTGCTTACCCTGCGCCAGCTGGAACGGGAAAAGGTTTCCGTTGTCGGCCTGGTCGCCAATCACTGCCGGCTTGAACCCGAAATCGCCGAACGGGAGTTTGTCTCGCAGCTGCGGGATTTCACTGACGTCGAAATCCTTGGCGAACTTCCCTTTCTGCAAACCTCGCCGGCGGCCGACGCCGACTGGGAAAGACTTTCATCGGCGTTCGACACAGACACTTTCCGGTCTCGGGCCGGGTTCTGAAAACACCCCCTCGGCCGCCCTCCTTCAGGGCCCGCCGCAACCTGACAAAAGCTTGTCAAGCAGGGGTTTATCTGTTACTAAGGGGCTGCTTTTTAGCGGGCCTTTCTCATCTTCAACCCCGAAACATTCCAGGTTCCCCTGATCCATGCATAAAGCCCACAGTCGACAGAGCCTGATGGTCGCCACCGTCCGGCGCCTTCTACATCGCGAAGCCTGGCCCAACATCCAGAAGCTCCTGGGCAAGCTCTATCCGGCCGACATCGCCCTGGTGATTCGCGAACTCGACGAAGATGCGCGAGTGGCCCTGTTCAGGCAGATCAAGGATCTCAGCAAGGCGGCCGAGACCCTTGGCGAACTCGATGTCGAAGTGGCCGTGCCCCTGCTTCTGGATCTTCCCCGGGAGAAGGTCATCGAAATCGTCAAGGAGATGCCCGACGATGACCGGACCGACATCATCGCCCGCCTGCCGGAAGATTTCGCCCGCCTGATTCTCGACCAGCTCAGCGCCGTCGAATCACTCGACGTCGAAACCTTGATGAGCTACCCCGACGACAGCGCCGGGGGGATTATGACCACCGAGTTCTTCGCTCTCCGGGAGGAGACCACGGCGGCCGAGGCGATCGAGGCGATCCGCCGCCGCGGTGAAGAGGCGGAGACGGTTTTCTATATCTATGTCATCGACAATGACGGCCGCCTGGTCGGCATCGTTTCCCTGCGTAAACTGATTCTCACGCCGGCCGACACCCGCCTGCGCGAAATCATGAACACCAATGTCGTCAAGGTCGATATCCATACCGACCAGGAGGTGGT
>WFRT01000259.1 GCA_015486445.1 Pseudomonadota bacterium
AGCGAGTTTTGCAATGCGGGCGTAGTGAGTGCTGGAAAAACAGAAATCTTAACGCTTAGCGAAGAAAAGCTGCGCCCGACCCCGTAGTCGGCTGAATAGTTACAATATTTTCAGAATAAAATAAGCACCATCAGAGAATAAAAAAACAATCCGAAATTCCGGATCGATTCTACAACTCCCCGGCCTGGTAGCTCCTAAGAAAATCGTCTTTGAACCCGGCCAGCCGGCCGGCCTCGATGGCCCGGCCCATCCCCGCCATCAACCGATGGTAGAAATAGAGATTGTGCAGCGTCGCCAGGACCGAGGACAGGATCTCCCCGGACCGAAAAAGATGCCGCAGGTAGGCCCGGCTGAAATTGCGGCAGGTATAGCAGTTACAGGCCCCATCAATCGGTTCCGGGTCCTCCCGGAAGCGGGCCTGCTTGATCGAAAGCGGACCCCGGGAAGTGAAATACATGCCGTTGCGGGCGTTCCTGGTCGGCATCACGCAGTCGAACATGTCGATCCCGGAGGCCACCGCCGCCAGCAGATCCTCCGGGGTACCCACTCCCATCAGGTAGCGGGGCCGGTCTTCCGGCAGCCGGGGCGCAAACTCGGACACCACTTCGTGCATCGCGGCCGGCCCCTCGCCGACGCTGAGCCCGCCCAGGGCGTAACCGTCAAAATCGAGGGCCACGGTCTTTTCGAGGCTCAGGCTCCGCATTTCCGGGTAGACGCCACCCTGGACGATTCCGAAAAGCAGGTTGTCGGAGCGCTGCCGGGCCGCCTTCGAGCGGGCCGCCCAGCGGGCCGTCAACTCCAGGGATTCGCGTACCTGCTTCCGGTCGGCCGGGTAGGGGGTGCACTCGTCGAAGGCCATGATGATATCGGCCCCGAGCGCCTCCTGGACCGCGATCGAGAGCTCCGGAGTCAAATGGTGCCGGAGTCCGTCGATCGGCGACTGAAAGGTCACGCCGTCTTCACTGATTTTGCGCAGCGAAGAGAGGGAAAAAACCTGGAACCCGCCGGAATCGGTCAACACCGGTCCGGACCAGCCCATGAAACGATGCACCCCGCCCAGTTTTTCAATAAGTTCGTGGCCGGGCCGCAGGAAAAGGTGGTAGGTATTGGCCAGAACCACCTGGGCGCCGATCTCTTCCTCAAGCTGTTTCGGGGTCAGGCCCTTGACCGTGGCCCGGGTTCCGACCGGCATGAAGCAGGGAGTTTCAATATCCCCGTGCGCGGTTTTTATCCGACCCCGGCGGGCCGGGCCGCCGGGGTCGCGGCAGAGCACCTCGAAATGGTTCATGTTGCAGGCCCGCTGATCAGCATCGCGTCACCATAGCTGTAGAACCGATACTCAAGCTTAAGGGCCCGGCGATAGGCGGCCATGATCGTCTCCCGGCCGGCAAAAGCGGAAACCAGCATCATAAGAGTCGAGGCCGGGAGATGGAAATTGGTCAGCAGCAGGTCCACCAGCTGGAAGCGGAAACCGGGATAGATAAAAAGATCGCACATGCCTTCCGTCCGGCCGGTGGCCGCGAAATATTCCAGTGAGCGGGTCACCGTGGTACCCACGGCAACGATGCGGCCGCCGGCCCGGCGGGTCTCTTCGACGAGTTTCAGGGTGGTTTCCGGAATCTGGAAATACTCTTCGTGTATCCGGTGCTCTTCAACCTTTTGACAACGCACCGGGGCAAATGTGCCGAGCCCGACATGCAGGGTCAGAAAGGCCCGGCGGACCCCTTTCCGCGCCAGTCGTTCGAGCAGTTCCGGGGTAAAGTGAAGCCCCGCGGTCGGGGCCGCCACGGCCCCTTTTCGAGCGGCGAACACGGTCTGGTAGGCGGTCCGGTCGGAGTTTGCCGGATCCCTGCGGATATAGGGCGGCAGGGGCACCCGGCCCAGTTCTTCGACCGCCTCGGCCACGCTCCCGCCCCGGTCATTTTTTAACCGTAAAAAACCGGGCTGAAGCCCGGAAGGTGCAGCCACCTCGCCTTTCAGACCGGACCCGAAGTCGATGACCAGGCCCGGCCGGACCGTTTTTGCGGCTTTGAACAGGGCCTGCCACAACTCCTGGCCTGGGGCCGGCGAGAAACCCAGTCTGCGGCCTTCCGTCGCCGTTGCCGGACGCACCAGGAAGGCCTCGATCCGGCCCCCGCTCGGTTTACGGCCGAGAAGCCGGGCCGGAATCACCCGGGTGTCGTTGAGCACCAGCAGGTCGCCGCTTGCAAGATATTGCGGCAGCTGGTGGAAAAAACCGTCTCCAAACGCTTCCCGTTCACCGGCCCGGACCCGCAACAGGCGAGAGTGGTCACGCCGGTCCAGGGGAAACTGGGCGATCCGTTCCGCCGGGAGTTCATAATCGAAAAGGGAGACGTCCATAGATTCTGAATATTCAAGCCCGCATCCAGCCAGGATCAGTTTTCAAAGATCATCAACCGTCACGGCTTCGTAAAATTCACCGGTGCCGCCGTGACGGCTTGCCGGACACGCAGGCTTTCCGGAGTCGCCGGCCGCTCCCGCCGGGTTTTTGCCGGGTCGGTTTTATGACAGCCAGGCAACTGCAAAACAGCCAGCTTATAAAGCACAACCGCGCGTTTAAGTCAACCGGAATAAACTTTTTCAGCCCCGGCACCAGGATCCGACCGGCCATCCCGAACTTCAACCAGCCTCCCGGAAGTCAGCGGTTCACCAAGTAGAGCAGGCCGACCCCGGCCAGCATGGCGGCCAGCCCGAATATCCGCAACCTGCCTTCCGGCTGCCGCCGGATCGTCGCCAGCGTTCTCTTGATCGC
>WFRT01000260.1 GCA_015486445.1 Pseudomonadota bacterium
GCTTAAGACAGTTGCAATGCTTATGGGCTCCCGCTCGCTGGGAAAAACGACGAAATCTTTCCGAAACCGCTCAGAAAACCACCCCCGCCCCCTCCTGAAAGAAGGGAGATAGGATTTAGCTGAATAGTTACGGTGAAAGATTGTATTTGGGCTTGAAATTGCCCCGGCTCCTATGCTAGGAGGGTCCCTCCCGCGAGCGGAAGCAAGGCCGCCTGCGGGGTTTTGCATCGAAGTGTGAGTTTGGAGAGGTGGCCGAGAGGTCGAAGGCGGTAGACTCGAAATCTATTGTGGGCTTTACGGCTCACCCGGGGTTCGAATCCCCGCCTCTCCGCCAGAACCAGAGCCCCGGCCGGAGGAAGGATTGTCTTCCTCCGGCCGGGGCTTTTTTGCGTTTTTGGTGGGGCGAAAGTTACCCTGACTGGTGACTATTTACCGCCGTGGTTTCGGTTCCGTGAACGTTTTTCGGATTCGGGGTGATGGCGGGAAACGGTTTCCGGGGGCTTTCCCGAAGATGGCATGTATGTTGCTAATCTGAACGGGGATGCCCGTCCCGGGGAGGTGCGGGCCGGCAGTTCAAGGTGCAAAAGAGGGCCCCGGCCCCGGGAATGATCATATTTTTTAAGGAGAGAGTCAATGAGAAAGATGAGTGACGTGGTTTTTGTCAGTGCCGTGCGTACCCCGATGGGCAGTTTCGGGGGCACACTCAAGGATATGCAGGTCTATAATCTTGGCGCCTTTCCGGTGCGTGAAGCCCTGAAGCGGGCCCAGGTTGATGGCGACGAGGTTGACGAAGCGATCATCGGCAATTGCCGCCAGGCTGGCAACCATGTCAATCCCGGCCGGACCGTGGCCCTGAAGGGCGGCTGCGGCCAGTCGACTCCGGGCGTGACCATCAACAAGGCCTGTCCGGCCGGCATGAAGGCCGCGACCATGGCGGTCTCCCAGATCGTCATGGAGCAGGCCGACATCGTGCTCTGCGGCGGCATGGAGTCGATGAGCACGATTCCCTACCTGCTCAAGGGGGCCCGTTTTGGCGGCTTCAAAATGGGTGACCGCAAGCTCGAAGACGGCTGGGGCGACAGCTTCGACCCGATCGCCCGGGTCAGCATGGGGATGACGGCCGAAAACGTCGGGGAAAAATACGGCATCAGCCGCGAAGAGATGGATCAATATGCGGTTCGTTCCCACCAGCGGGCCCAGGCCGCGGCCGACAACGGCTGGTTCGACAACGAGATTATCCCGGTGACGGTTCCGGCAACCCGGAAGCAACCGGAGTTCCAGTTTGCCGCCGACGAGTCAATCAAGCCCCAGACCACAGTGGAAAAGCTGGCCAAATTGCGGCCCGCCTTCAAGCCCGAAGGCGGCAAGGTGACGGCCGGCAACGCCTGCGGCCTGACCGACGGTTCGGCGATGATGGTTGCCATGACCCGTGAAGCGGCGGCGGCCCGCGGGGTCAAACCGCTGTTTTCCATGGTCGACTTCTGCCAGACGGCGGTCGACGGCACCTTCATGGGCGAAGGTCCGGGCGAAGCTATTCCCAAGGTTCTCAAGCGGGCCGGAATGGGGCTTTCCGACATCGACCTGTTCGAGATCA
Organism: Pseudomonadota bacterium; assembly: GCA_015486445.1. Lineage (GTDB taxonomy): Bacteria > Desulfobacterota > Anaeroferrophillalia > Anaeroferrophillales > Tharpellaceae > JAADEO01. Next base: position 1,595 of record WFRT01000260.1, read on the forward strand.
ACGAGGCCTTCGCGGCCCAGGTCCTGGGCAACGTCGCCCGGCTCGATCTCGATATTGACAAACTCAACGTGCACGGCGGGGCTATCGCCCTGGGCCATCCCACCGGCTGTTCCGGGGCCCGGATCATCGTCACCCTCTACAACGCCCTGAAACGGCTCGACAAGGAACTCGGCGTCGCCTCGATCTGCGGCGGCGGCGGGGCGACCATGGCGGTGATCATTCGGCGTGAAAGCTAGACCGTATTGGTGTATTGGAAAAAAGTAACGTCCATGACCGGAGGGGAAAATGATTGATCTGAAAGATAAGGTTGCGATTGTCACCGGCGGCAGCCGGGGCATCGGGGCGGCGATTGCACGGACCCTTGGCTCCCTGGGGGCCCGGGTGGCGGTCAACTACAACCGCAGCGCCGAACAGGCGGAAAAGCTGGTGGCCGAAATCAAGGCCCTGGGGGGCGACGCCCTGGCTTACCAGGCCGACGTTTCCCGGCTTGAGGATGCCGAGGCCCTGGTGGCGGCGGCCAAGGAGAAGTGGGGTACGGTTCACATCCTCGTGACCAGCGCCGGGATGAACTGGGACGGCACCATCTGGAAAATGACGGCCGAGCAGTGGCAGAAGGTCATTGATGTCGATTTGACCGGCACCTTCAACTACATCCGCGCCTGCGCCCCGATCTTTAGGGAACAGAAATGGGGCCGGATTGTCACCATTACCTCGATCAACGGCCTGCGCGGCAAGTTCGGCCAGACCAACTACTCGGCCGCCAAGGGCGGGGTCATCGGCCTGACCAAGGCCGCGGCCAAGGATCTCGGCAAATACCAGGTGACCTCCAATTCGGTGGCCCCGGGTTTTATCCTGACCGAGATGGGCGAGGCGATGCCCGACGAATTCAAACAGATCGCGATCAACGAAGGAGTTCTGAAAAAGGCCGGAACCCCCGAGGATGTTGCCAACCTCGTCGCCTTCCTGGCTTCGCCGGCGGCCGGCCATATCACCGGCGAGGTGATCAAGGTCGATGGCGGTCAATACATTTAACGGCTGTTACAGATCCATAACGGTTTAATTATATTTAGTTTGTGGAGGGTGCCGGGGCGGTTTGCCGGAAGTTTCCGTGAAATTTCGTGGTTTTTCCCACCCGCGTGGAGACAGCCCCCGTTACCCGGTGCAAAGGCAAGGAGAAAAGGATGTCTGACTACCAGTTTGTCACCTATGAAGTCAAAAATGGCGCGGCCTGGCTGACAATCAACCGGCCGCCGCTCAACTGGCTCGATATCGCGACGATGAAAGAGATGAACCTGGCCCTCGACGAAGTCCTGGCGGCCGGTCCCGAACTCAAGGTCCTGGTCATCCAGGCGGCCGGCGAGAAAGCCTTTTCGGTCGGCGTCGACGTTGGCGACCACACCGAGGACAAGGTCGATGAGATGATCGAGACTTTCCACGGTATTTTCCGCCGCCTCGAGCGGCTCGAGATCCCGACCATCGCCGCGGTGCGCGGGGCGGTGCTCGGCGGCGGCTGCGAGGTCGCCCTGTTCTGTGACATGGTGCTGGCCGCCGACAACCTCAAGATCGGCCAGCCCGAGATCAAGCTTGCGGTTTTCCCGCCGATCGCGATTGCCGCCCTGCCCGGCATCGTCGGTCCCAAGAAAGCCTGCGAGATGGTCCTGGGCGGTGAAGCCCTGCGGGCCCCCGAGGCTCTGGCCTGCGGCCTGGTCAACAAGGTTTTTCCGGCCGCCGAGTTTGCCGCCGAGGTCGAAAAGTTCGTTACCGTGTTTACGGCTTTAAGCGGTTCGGCCCTGCGCTCGACCAAGCGCGCTTTAAAAGCCACTGCGGGCCAGCCCTTCGCCGCCGCCCTGCAGACGGTTGAAGGCATGTACTTGAATGACTGCATGCGCAATGCCGACGCCCGCGAGGGGCTCAACTCGTTTCTTGAGAAGCGTAAACCGACCTGGACGAATAAATAGATTACTCGTAACTATTCAGCCAAATCCGGGGTCGGGCGCGGCTTTTCTTCGCTAAGCGTTAAGATTTCTGTTTTTCCACGCACTCGCTTCGCCCGCATTGCAAAACTCGCTTACGCTCAGACAGTTGCAATGCTTATGGGCTCCCGCTCGCTGGGAAAAACGACGAAATCTTTCCGAAACCGCTCA
>WFRT01000261.1 GCA_015486445.1 Pseudomonadota bacterium
GTACTCGAGCCCGAACTGCCGTTCGATGCACTCCCGGCACTCGGCCAGGGCCGAATCGGCAACCCGAACCGAATCGGTCCGCATGTAGGTGATCAGGCCGACCGGGCCGGAAGCCCCGAGTTCCACGCCTTCGTAGAGCTGCTGGGCGACCATCATCGTCTTCTTGGCGCTGAAGCCCAGCTTCCGGGCCGCCTCCTGCTGCATCTTGCTGGTGATAAACGGCGGCGCCGGCCGGCGCTGGCGCTCTTTCTGCTCGATCCCGGTCACCCGGCAGCCGGACTGCTCGACCTCGGCCGTGATCCGGGCCGCGGTTTCGCGGTCGCCAACCTCGGCCTTCTTGCCGTCGATCTGGTGAAGCCGGGCTTCGAAAGGCGGCGGTTGCGAGCCCTCAAGACGGGCCGTGATACTCCAGTATTCAACCGGGGTAAAGGCCCGAATTTCAGCCTCGCGGTCACAGACCAGGCGCACCGCCACCGACTGCACCCGGCCGGCCGAAAGCCCCCGGCGCACGGTTTTCCAGAGCAGGGGGCTGATCTTGTAGCCCACCATGCGGTCAAGAATCCGGCGCGATTGCTGGGCGTTGACCTTGTTTTCGTTGATTTTCAGAGGGTTTTCCAAGGCTTTTTCAATCGCCTTGCGGGTCACCTCGTGAAACAGCACCCGGTCCACCGGCTTGTCATCGCCAAGTTCATGGGCGATATGCCAGGCAATCGCCTCCCCTTCCCGGTCGGGGTCGGGAGCGAGCAGAATCCGGTCGGCCTTCTTCGCCGCCCTCTTGAGTTCACTGATGATCTTGCCCTTGCCCTTCAAAGGCACGTAGCGGGGCTCGAAACGGTCGCCGGAGATCTCGATGCCAAACTCGTTGGGCGGCAGGTCCCGGACATGGCCGACCGAGGCCTTGACCTCGTAATCGGGCCCCAGGTACTTGCCAATGGTCTTGGCCTTGGTCGGCGATTCGACGATTAACAGCGTTTTTCCCATCAGTGAAAGACCATATCCCGGTCATTCTCCAGGAAGCGCAGGAACCGGTTCCTGACCTCCCGGTCGGACTGACCGACGCTGACCACCATGGTGGCGATTATCTTGATTTCATCGATCCCGACCCGGTAGACCCCGAGAAACATGGCCTGGTCGATAATGTCTTCGACCATCACCTGGTCGACAATCTCCAGCTGCCGCAGTCGCGACAGCCAGTTGCGCACGGACGGGGTCAGAAGCTGCCTCTCTTCCTGGGTGAAATGACGCTGAAAACCGCTTTCGGCCTGCAGTTCCATGAGCTGGCGATTGAGCTCCCGGCCCCGGGAAAGGTTGGCAATCCAGCTGAACGCGGTCTCGATCTCGGGAAAATCAAAACCCATCGACACCAGGTCGTCGACGATTTCGTCCTCCTGTTCGTAGAGGTCGACATCCTCGGCCAGGTAGTCGGAAATTATTTCAATGATAGCCATTACCCGCTGGTACATGCTCTCAGGTACTCCATAAAACCGGGGAAACCGGCGTGTCTGCCGTGCTTGGTAAACTCGTAAAAATTAAAATTTGGATCACAGCCCAGCCCCGGCCGGCACGATGCCATGCAGATCATGACAGACGACCGGGGCGGATCAGGCTTCAACAAACTCCGGCGCCAAGCGAAAACCGCAGCCGCTTTTCAAAAGCATGCCGTTCAGTTCCAACTCCAGCAGAACCCGGCTCAGGCGCCCGGTTTCCCAGGCAAGCCGTACGCCGAGTTCGTCAAAAGCAAGTTCATCGGCCGCCAGGGCCGCAACCAGCAGGGCCTGGTCCGGACTCAGCACCGGCCGCCGGGCCCCCACGGCAACCGACCCGGCAGCTGTCGAATCATCCCCGGCCAGCCCGGGCAGGGCGGCAAAAACATCTTCGGCCGATTCAACCAGCTGGGCCCCTTCCTTCAGGAGCCGGTTCACCCCGCGGCTGCCCGGCAGGCCCGGCGGGCCGGGCACGGCAAAAACCTCGCGCCCCTGTTCAAGACCGCACCGGGCGGTAATCAGGGAGCCGCTTTTTTCCCCGGCTTCGACCACGAC
>WFRT01000262.1 GCA_015486445.1 Pseudomonadota bacterium
GCTGGGAAAAACGACGAAATCTTTCCGAAACCGCTCAGAAAAACCACCCCCGCCCCTCCCTGAAAGATGGGAGTTATAATTTAGCTGAATAGTTACACCCCGAAAACCAATCCGGAATCCCTACAACGACACCGCGAACAGGTCAAGGAGAAAAAACACCGGCCCGGCTTTTCCCCGATTCCGGACTTGACAGAATAAGCGTCATTGTTTTATGAGGGGCGCACTATGTTGAACCTTCTCGCCATAGGCTGCGGCGGCTTCTGCGGCGCCATCAGCCGCTTTCTGGTCTCCGAACTGGTTTACAGCCGCTTCAGCACGGCCCTGCCCTACGGCACCCTGACCGTCAACCTGGCCGGTTCGATCATCTTAGGGGTCGTCGCCCAGCTCGGGCTCAGCAGCAACCTTTTGTCGAGCACCGTCAAGTCCTTTATCGGCATCGGGTTTCTCGGTGCCTTCACCACCTTTTCGACCTTCAGCGTCCAGACCATGGAGCTGCTGGAGAGCGGCAGTCCGGGCAAGGCCCTGGCCAATGTCCTGCTCAACGTCGTTCTCTGCCTGCTTGGCGCCTGGAGCGGTTTTACCATCGGCCGGCTTTTCACCTGATCCGAACCCACCCCACTTCTCGAACAGACCAGCATCACCCATCCCCCCTGCATCTTTGACCAACCACCCTTTTCAGCCCCGGCGCAACCTCGTTCCAGGAGCCTGGATCGCCTTGGCTAAAAAAAGCGAAGAAAAGCCGCGCCCGACCCCGGATTTGGCTGAATAGTTACAAAAAGATATTTTATCTTGACATTAACAATATCTTGTGTTTTAAGTTCTGTCCATACCCAACATATTGCGCTTGTCAAGATTACAGGCAGGCGCCTGGAAGCTCTTAGAATCTTTGAATTTAGCCGTAACAGGAGTGTCGCATGAGTCCTCGCCAGAAACCGGTAAAATCACCCCCGCCACTACCGAAAACCGCCACCAAACCCCAGTTCAGCGAAAACGCCATCACCGTTCTGGAGCGCCGTTACCTGAAAAAGAACAGTTCCGGCAAAGCCGTCGAAGACCCCCGGGATATGCTCTGGAGGGTGGCCTGGACCATAGCCGAGGGAGAAAAGGTTTTCGATCCCGAGGCCGACATCAAAAAGATCGCCACTGATTTCTATGAAATGATGGCCCGGCTGGAATTCCTCCCCAACTCCCCGACCCTGATGAACGCCGGGCGCGAGTTGGGACAGCTTTCGGCCTGCTTCGTGCTGCCGATCGAGGATTCGATGGAAAGCATCTTCGAGGCGGTCAAGCAGACCGCCTTGATCCACAAGAGCGGCGGCGGCACCGGCTTCTCCTTTTCCAGGATCCGGCCCCGCAACGACCTGGTCCACTCGACCAGCGGGATCTCGAGCGGACCGCTCTCCTTCATGTCGGTTTTTGACTGCGCCACCGAGACCATCAAGCAGGGCGGCACCCGGCGCGGGGCCAACATGGCGATCTTGAGGGTCGACCATCCCGACATCCTGGACTTCATCACGGTCAAGGCCGACCTGAGCAAACTGCACAATTTCAACCTGTCGGTGGCGCTGACCGACGAATTCATGACCGCCTTGAAGAACGATGACGAATACGACCTCGTCAACCCCCGGGACCGGGAGGTTGTCAAGCGCCTCAAGGCCAGGGAGGTTTTTTCCCAGATTGTACGCCAGGCCTGGCTCTCGGGTGAGCCCGGCATCGTTTTCATCGACCGTATCAACGCCGACAACCCGACCCCCGAGGTCGGTGAAATCGAAAGCACCAACCCCTGCGGTGAACAGCCCCTGCTGCCCCATGAATCGTGCAACCTGGGTTCGGTCAACCTGGCCAAAATGTACCAAGACGGCAAGGTCGACTACGAGCGGCTGGGCCGGGTGGTGACCCGGGCCGTCCATTTCCTCGACAACGTCGTCGACATCAACAACTACCCCCTGCCGGAGATCGAGGAACAGACCAAGGCCAACCGCAAGATCGGCCTCGGGGTGATGGGCTTTGCCGATCTGCTGATGCTTCTCGGAATCCCCTACTCCTCCCAAAAAGCCCGGGACCTGGCCGTTGAACTCATGGAATTCGTCGACCAGACCGCCCTCAAGGCCTCGGTGGAACTCGGCCGCAAACGGGGAGCCTTCCCCAATTTCGCCAGGAGTATCTATGCCGACAATCCCGCTCTCCCGGTCCGCAACGCCACCCGGACGACCATCGCCCCGACCGGCACGATCAGCATCCTGGCCGGCTGCTCGAGCGGGGTCGAGCCGATCTTCGCCCTGGCCTTCCTGCGCCGGGTGATGGATGATGACGAACTGTTCGAAGTCAACCCGATCTTTGAAAAGGTGGCCCGGGAAAACAATTTCTACAGTCGCAGCCTGATCCGCGAGATCGCCCACAACGGCAGCTGCATGGGCATTGAAGAGATCCCGGAAAAATTTCGTCTCTACTTTGAAAGCGCCCACGACATCACCCCGCACGACCATATCGAAATCCAGGCCGCTTTCCAGAAACACACCGACAACGCGGTCAGCAAAACCATCAACTTCTCCCACGACGCCACCGTCGAACAGGTTGAAAAGGCCTACCTGTCAGCCTACGAACGGGGCTGCAAGGGGGTTACCATCTACCGCGACGGCTGCCGTGAAAACCAAGTTTTGAACATCGGCAAGACCGACAGCAAGCAACCGGCCGCTACCCCGGAAAAACCGATCAAACGTGATCGGCCGCGGGCCCTGACCGGCCGAACCTACCAGATGACCACCGGCTGCGGCCCCCTCTACATCACGATCAACGATGACGACCAGGGCCTGCCGTTCGAACTCTTCAACACCATCGGCAAGGCCGGGGGCTGCGCCGCGAGCCAGTCCGAGGCCATCGGCCGCCTGGTCTCGCTGGCCTGGCGCAGCGGCCTCAATCCCGAACCGATCGTCAAGCAGTTGATCGGCATCAGCTGCCACAAGCCGGCCGGCTTCGGCGAAAATCGGGTCACTTCCTGCGCCGACGCCATCGCCCAGGCGATCCGCAATCACATCGAGGCCAGCAACGGCCGCAACCAGGCCCTCCACAGCGAAAACAACAACGCTTTCGGCGCCTGCCCCGAATGCGGCGGAGTCGTCGAACACGAAGGCGGCTGCATGGTCTGCCACACCTGCGGCTACTCCGAATGCGCCTAGCCTCCTGAAAAAGGCGACCGGCAGCTTAATTTACGGACTCCCTGGAAAAAGCTTGCACGTAACTATTCAGCCAAATCCGGGGTCGGGCGCGGCTTTTCTTCGCTAAGCGTTAAGATTTCTGTTTTTCCTTACGCTCGCTTCGCC
>WFRT01000263.1 GCA_015486445.1 Pseudomonadota bacterium
CGACAATCGGCAGCAGGTCGCGCTGCACCCCCTCGCGCGAGACATCCGGGGTCGAGGTTCCCTCGCGGCCCACGACCTTGTCGATTTCATCGATAAACACGATGCCGTTCTGCTCGACCCGGTCGCGGGCCTCGCCCACCACCTTGTCCATGTCGACCATGCGCTGGGCCTCGCGTTCGACCAGCAGTTCGTAGGCTTCCGGCACCTTGACCTTCTTGCGCTTGGTCTGCTTGGGCATGATGTTTTCAAACATGTCCTTGATGTTGATGTCCATCTCCTCGAAACCGGCGGCCGAGAAGATTTCAACCACCGGGGTGGACGACTGGGTGAACTCGATCTCGACGATGCGGTCGTCAAGCCGGCCTTCACGAAACAGCCGCCGCAGTTTTTCCCGGGTTTTGTGCTGGCGCTCGGCGGCCTTCTTATCCTGTTCAACGAAATTAGCTTCTAGAACTTCGTTGAATTCGCCGTCGGCGGGCAGCGGGATGACCCGGCCGTCGCCGGACGGTTCCGGGGCCGGGGGCGCGGGCGGCGGCGTTTCCGAGCTGATCGGCGGCAAAAGCAGGTCGAGCAGGGCCTCTTCGGCCAGATCCCGGGCCTTGGCCTGGACCCGCTCGGTCTCTTCCTGCTTGACCATGGTCACGGCCAGTTCCATCAGGTCGCGGACAATCGATTCAACGTCGCGGCCGACATAGCCGACCTCGGTGAACTTCGAGGCCTCGAGCTTGATAAAGGGAGCTTTCGCCAGCTTGGCCAGGCGCCGGGCGATCTCGGTTTTGCCGACCCCGGTGGGGCCGATCATGATGATATTCTTGGGCGCGATTTCGTCGCGCAGCGAGGGGTCGACCTGCTGGCGCCGCCAGCGGTTGCGCAGGGCGATGGCCACGGCCCGCTTGGCCTCGGCCTGGCCGACGATATACTTGTCGAGTTCGGTAACGATCTCTTTCGGGGTCAGGGTTGACATCAGGTTACTTGTCCTCCGGTTCCGCCGGCTCTTCCTTGGGCAGAACCTCCAGGGTTAAACGATCATTGGTGTAGATGCAGATGCCGGCGGTGACTTCCATGGCCGCCTTGACGATCTCGGCCGCGGACAGGCCGGAATGGCGATAGAGGGCGCGGGCGGCGGCCTCGGCATAGGGAGCCCCGGAACCGATGCCGACGATGGCGTCATCGGGTTCGATAACATCACCGTTGCCGGAAATCACGAAGATATGCTCCTCGTCGGCCACGATCATCAGGGCCTCGAGACGCCTGAGCATCTTGTCCATGCGCCAGTCCTTGGCCATCTCGACCGCGGCCCGGGTAAGGCTGCCGTTGAACAGTTCGAGCTTCTCCTCGAAACGCTCGAAAAGGGTGAAGGCGTCGGCCGTCGACCCGGCGAAACCGGCCAGGATCTGTTCCTCGTAGAGCCAGCGCACCTTGCGGGCCCCGTGTTTCATGACGGTATCGCCAAGCGTCACCTGGCCGTCACCGCCCATGGCCACCTTGCCGTCACGCTGCACGGCAATTATGGTTGTTCCTTTAAACATGATTACTCCCGGTCAAATTGTTTCCCGTCGTTAAATTACGCTAAAACCAGGGCCTGGCAAAACTTTATACGGGGTCGGGCGCGGTTCAGTCGCTCTCCCGCTCCTCTTCCCCGGCCAGGGGGTGGGCGCGGTCGTAAACCTCGAGCAGGTGCTTGACGTCGATATGGGTGTAGCGCTGCGTGGTAGCCAGGGAACTGTGTCCCAGAAGTTCCTGGATCACCCTGAGATCGGCACCGTTCTGCAGCAGATGGGTGGCGAAGGAGTGACGGACGGCGTGCGGCGTCAGATGTTTCTGGATCCCGGCCCTAAGACCGTACTTGCGCACCAGGTCAGCCACCGAGCGGGAACTCAAGCGCCCGCCCCGGGCATTCAGAAACAGAGCCTCACCGGCATCGGGCCGGGCCGGGCGGCGCTTTTCAAGATAGCTTTCAAGCACCCGGGCGGCGACCTTTCCCAGCGGGACCAGCCGCTCCTTGCGGCCTTTACCGAGTACCCTGACTACCCCGCCGGCAAAGTCGACATTGCCCCGGTCAAGGCCCACCACCTCGGAAACCCGCAGACCGCAGGCGTACATCATTTCCAGGATGGCCCGATCCCGCAGCTTGAGCTCGCCCGCACCCTCGATCTCGAGAAACTGGTCGATTTCCTCTTCCTCGAGGTAGACCGGCAGGTGCCGCCGGCCGCGC
>WFRT01000264.1 GCA_015486445.1 Pseudomonadota bacterium
ATGGAGTTCGGTCCCCGGGCCCTGGGCAACCGCAGTATTCTCGGCGACCCCAGCCGTCCCGGGGTGGCCGATACGATCAACGCCCAGATCAAGTACCGGGAACGCTGGCGTCCCTTCTGCCCCAGCCTGCTGGACCGGGCGGCGGCCGAAATCCTCCAGACCGGCCATCCGGCGCCGTACATGACCTTTGCCTTCACGGTGGCGGAAAAGTGGAAGGAAAAGATTCCCGAGGTGGTGCATGAAGACGGCACGGCCCGGGCCCAGGTGGTGGAGAAGTCCACCAATCCCCGCTATTACGCCTTGCTCGAGGAACTTGAAAAACGGCGCGGGATACCGGTGGTTCTCAATACCTCGCTCAACCGCCGCGGCGAACCGATGATCTGTTCACCGAGCGACGCCCTCAACATGTTTTATGGCTGTGACCTCCAGTACCTGATCATGGAGGATATCCTGGTACGCAAAAACCGGCAGGATAGTGTCTGAGTGGTCTGGGTGGTCTTCGGGGCTTTGCCCGGAGGTTTTTTGTCAGAGGGCGGGGCTAGATGAGGCGGGTGTAGTCCTTGACCAGGATTTTGACCTTGTACTTGCGGCGTAGCTCCTCGCCAAGCTTCTTGACCGCGGCTTTCAGTTTCTCGTTGTAGAGCAGGCCCTTGATTTTCTCTTCGGCTTCGGGGGTCAGTGACTTTTCATCCTTGCCGGTCCGGTTGGTAACCATGATCATGTGGTAGCCGAGGTCGGTTTTAATCACATCGCTGGCCTCGCCGAGCGGCAGTTTGTAAGCCACCTCCTCGATCTCCCGGCGCAGGCTGCCCCGTTTGAAGGTGCCCAGCCGGCCGCCCTTGGGAGCTGCCGGACCTTCCGAAAATTCGCTGGCCAGGGCGAAGAAATTCTCCTCGTTTTTCAGCTTTTCCCGAATCGTTTTCCAGATCTTGTTGTCCTTGCCGCCGACCGCGTTGGGAGAGTGCTTGGGGATGAATATCTGGGCGATGGTGACGCTTTCCTCCTGGCTGAAGAGATCGTGCTGGCGGGCGTAATCCATGATCTCTTTTTCGGTGATGATGATGTTGCTCTTGATCTCCTTGGAAATGTAGCGGGACTTCAGCAGGTCGCTGGCGATCTTGTCCCGGTATGAGGCGAAGTCCAGCCCCTGTTCGGCCAGCACCTTCTGCAGGTCTTTTTTGCTCATGTGGTTCTGTTCCAGAACCCGCTTGATGGTGCCTTCGACGGCTTCATCGCTGACCTGAATCCCCTTGGCCGCCGCCATCTGGGCGATCAGCCGGTTGTCGATCAGGCCGTTCAGCTTGTGTTTGACGATCTTTTGTTTGGTTTCCTCCGGCAGGGCCGCAAACTTGTCTTTCGGGAACTCGATGATGACGGACTGGCGCAGGGCCCAGGCGGTGACCGCCTGGCTGCCGGCGACGGCGACGATCCGATCGACGATCCGGGCTTCGAGGGAGCGGACAGTGCCAAAGAGGCCGCCCGGCAGGCAGGCGAACAAAAGCAGGAAAGTCAGGGTTTTCTTCATGGCGGCGGAAGGTGACTTTTTTTCGGGTTCAGGTTAGAGATTTTTCAAGCGTTCGGGAAAAATCTCGATAGTGTGCGCCTGTTTCTGCCGTTTCAGCCACTTCTGGTAGTTGGCTCGCAGACGCCGGGCAAAGATGGCATCCTTGATCCGGTTTTCGATCTCGGCAAACGGGATCAACCCGGGAGGGCGGCTCTGGACAATGCGGATCAGGTGATAGCCGTAGGGGGTGGCGATGACCGGGCTGAGTTGTCCGATTTTCAAGCCGGGCAAGGCCCTGGCAAGTTCCGGTGACAGTTCCCGGGCGCTGACCGGGCGCTGCTTTTCATCCACCACCCGGGCGCCGCCGAGGCCCCTGCTGCCGGCTTCCGCCAGGCTGAGCCGTCCCCGTTTTATTTCGGCCCGGACCTGGCGGGCTTCATGCTCGCTGGGAAAAAGCAGGTGCTCGATCCGGTAGCGGGTTGCGACCCTGAACTCTTCAGGATGCTTTTCGTAGTACTGCCGGGCCTCGATGAGGCTCGGATAAGGGACCTTACGGCCCAGTTCAATCAACATCCGGCGCATCGCCGCCCGGCGCTCTTTGGGGTCGGCTGGCGATTTCTTGTCAAGCAGCCCCCGCTGCCGCGCACTGAGCAGCAGCAGTTCCTCGTTGATCAACTGCTGCAGGGCCGTCCGGACTTCGACCGGATCCTGTTTGAATCCATTGTCTGTCTTTTTGTCGGGCGCCGGGGAATCGTCGAGATACAGGTTGAGGTAGCGGCGGAGATCGTTTTTGCTGATGGCTTTCCCGTCAACCCGGGCCACGGTTTCCTCCCGGCTGCCGCAGCCCGGCGCCGGGAGGAAAAGCAGAAGGCTCAGGCAGAGCAGCAGAAAAGGGAAAGCATTTCTTTCTTTCACCCCATCAGTTCTTCTGATCCAGGACCTCCGGGTGGAGGATGAATTTCCTCTTTTTCTTGATGCTGTCAACGTACTCTTTGAAGATCCGGCCCTTTTCCTCCTGCAACAGTTTGTTGCGGATGCTGGCCTTGACCTGGGCGAAGGGTTTGGCGCTGGCTTCCTTGACCTCGTCCACCTTGATGATGTGGTATCCGAACTTGGTCTTCACCGGGGCGCTGATCTCGCCCGGTTTCATCGCGAAGGCGACATCGGCGAACTCCTTGACCATCCGGTCGCGGGTGAAGAAACCCAGGTCGCCGCCCTGCGCGGCACTGGGACAGCTCGAGTTTTCCTTGGCCAGGGTGGCGAAGTCCTCGCCCTTTTTCAGGCGGGCCTCGATCTTGTCGGCGCTGGCCTTGTCTTTCAGCAGGATGTGGCTGGCGTGAACCTGCTTGGCCTGGCGGAATTCATCGCTGTGGGCCTTGTAGTAGGCTTCGATCTCCTGCTCGGTCGGGGGCTTGATGCGACTTTCGATCTCTTTCTGCAGCAGGGCGGAAAGCACGATCTTGCGGGTCATGTCCTCGATCTGGCGTTTGACCGCGGGGTCCTTGAGCAGGCCCTGTTCAACCCCTTCGTCATAGAGCAGGCGAGTGGTTGCAAGCTGATCGAGGAACTCTTTCTGAACCTTCTTGTCGGCCGCCATCTGGCGCAGATTGGGGGGCAGTTTCTGGAGTTCCTGCTTGAATTCACTCAGGGTGATCTTCTGATTGTCGACTTCGGCTACCACCGGGTCCGCGGCCGCGGCCGCCGGCAGGGCGGTGGCCAGCAGGATGAGAAGCAGAAGCGCCGGGGTCAGCCAGCCGGAGAGGGAAAATTTTTTCATTACATGATCCTTTGCCTGGTTCCGGGAGGTCCCGGAGTTGAAATTGTGGGCCTGTGAAGCCGAACCATCTATCAGTTCAATAGATTTTTTGCAACAGCTTTTCACAGAATCCCGGGAGTTCGCCGGGTTCAAGCTCAGCCTTGAGGGTGAGCCGGCCGTCCGGCGCCAGCCGGGCCCCGAGGCCCGGTTCGTTGAGCAGGGCCAGGATCTTTTCCCCGTCGGGAGGCTGCTCCGGGGTGAAGTGGAAAACGATTTTTTTTCGCCCCAGTTCCAGGGCCCTGATCCGGTAGCGGCGTAGGACAATCTTGGTCCGCTGCAGGTGCAGCAGGTTGAAAACCTCTTCCGGCGGCGGCCCGCAGCGGTCGCCCAGTTCATCCTCGAGCCGGGCCAGGCTCTCCTCGTCCAGAGTGGCCGCAATTCTCTTGTAAAACTGCAGGCGCAGTGACAGGTCGGGCAGGTAGGCGGCCGGAATGTGGGCCGGGAGATTGGCCTTGATCTCGGGATCGGCAATCTTTTCGAGCTTTCCTCCCCGGGCCTCGGCGATGGCCTCGTTGAGCATCTCCTGGTAGAGTTCGTAGCCGACGGCCGAGATCTGGCCCGACTGTTTCCGGCCCAGCAGGTTGCCGGCCCCGCGGATTTCCAGATCCTGCATCGAGATGCGGAAACCGGCGCCCAGGGTGTTGGCCTCGGCCAGGGCGTTGAGCCGCTTGCGGGCCTCGATCGGCAGTCGCTCGAGGTCGGGAACCAGGAGATAGGCGTAGGCTTTGCGCTGGGAACGGCCGATGCGGCCGCGCATCTGGTAGAGCTGGGCGAGGCCGAAGTTCTGGGCGTTTTCGACGATCATGGTGTTGGCGTTGGGGATGTCGAGGCCCGATTCGATAATCGTTGTACAGAGCAGCAGGTCGAAACGGTGGGCGGCGAAATCGAGCATCACTTTTTCCAGTTCACTCTCCTTCATCCGGCCGTGGCCGATGCCGATCCTGACGCCGGGCATAAGGGCCTCGAGCCGGGCCGCCCGGGCCCCGATCGTGGCCACCGAGTTGTGGACGAAAAAGACCTGGCCGCCGCGGTCGATCTCCTTGCCGACCGCATCCCGGACGATCCCGTCGTCGTAGTCGGCAACGAAGGTGCGGATTGCCAGGCGGTCCCTGGGGGCGGTGGTGATGGCGCTCATCGAGCGCATGCCGGAAAGTGAAAACTGCAGGGTCCGGGGAATCGGGGTGGCGCTCATCGAGAGCACGTCGAGCTGGCGGCGAAAGGTTTTCAGCTTCTCCTTGTGACGGACCCCGAACTTGTGCTCTTCGTCCAGCACCAGGAGGCCGAGATCCTTGAAGTGGATGTCTTTCTGGAGCAGCCGGTGGGTGCCGATCACAACGTCTATGGAGCCCTGCTGAAGTCCGGCCGCGGTCTCCTTCTGCTCGGCCGGGGTGCGGAAACGGCTCATGACGGCGACCTTGACCGGGTAGTTGGCAAAACGCTCCCGGAAAGTTTCGTAGTGTTGCTGGGCCAGCACCGTGGTCGGCACCATGACCGCCGCCTGGCGGCCCGAGAGAACGGTCAGAAAGACCGCCCGCAGGGCAACCTCGGTTTTGCCGAAGCCGACATCCCCGCTGACCAGCCGATCCATCGGCCTGGGGCTGGTGAGATCCTCGATGACCTCGTCTATGGCCCGGCGCTGGTCCGGGGTCTCCTCGTAGGGGAAAGAGGCCTCGAATTCCCGGAAAAGGTGGTCGGGCGGCAGGCAGGGCCGGCCCCGGACGACCTCGCGGACGGCGTAGAGCTCGAGCAGTTCGACCAGGAAGTCATCGATCGCCCGGCGGGTTTTTTCCTTGGCCGCGGCCCACTGGGCCCCGCCCAGGCGGCTGACAACGGCTTCGCGGTCGCCGCTGCCGTGATACTTGTGAAGCTGGCCGAAAGCCTCTACCGGGACGTAGAGCTTGTCGCGGTCCTGGTATTCGAGTACTAGGTACTCGTTGACCACCCCCTCGACCTCGAGGGTTTCCAGCCCCCGGTAGCGACCGATACCGTGTTCGATGTGGGTGATGAGGTCGCCCGGCTTGATCTCGGCGAAATCATTGAAAAAGGCCTCGGCCCGGTCCGGTGTCGGCGCCCGGCGGACTCTCCTTTTGGGGCCGAAAAGGTCGCTGTCACTTAAAAACAGGAGTTTTTCCCGGGGCAGCAGAACCCCCTGGCTGAGCCGGAGCGGAAAAAGGCGGATCACATCCGGAGCCGGAGTATCCCCGGTGCCGGCGATAAGCTTCAGGCCGTAGTCCCGGAACAGGCCGGCCAGACGTTCTCCTGTGGTCCGGTTGCGGCCGGCCAGGAGGATGGTAAACCCCCGGTCGAGGTGTTCTTTGAGCAGGTTGGTCGCGGTTTGCAGGGGATTTTCTTTTTCCCGGCCCAGGCTCTGGTGCAGGCTGTCGCGGAGAAAGAGATTGTTTTGGCTCTGGCAGCGGATGACGATTGCCTCTTTTTCTCCGGCGCCCGGCCGGCCGTCACCGAAATCCTCGATCCGGACTACCGCCCGGCCGGGCCGGGGCAGAAATATCTGCGGCCCGGCGCTCAGGTAGGCGGACGGGGGAAAAACC
>WFRT01000265.1 GCA_015486445.1 Pseudomonadota bacterium
AACTTCCCGGTAGAGGGGTTCGCGCTCTTTCAGGTTTTGTTCAATCTCCACAGCCGGGCCCCGGTCACGACTCAGCCGGGGCCGCTGTTCGGGCCCGACCGGATCGGCAAGCAGGCGTTTTACGGTCTCCTCAAGACTTGCCTGAAGCCAGATCACGATGCCCGTATCCCGGAGTCGGGCACGGTTTTCCGCTTTCAGCACAACCCCGCCGCCGGTCGCCAGGACCAGTTGCCGGCGCCGGGAAACATCTTCTAAAATCACGCTCTCGAGCCGCCGAAAATCGTCCCAGCCCCGTTCCCGGACAAAAGCGGCAATAGTCTGGCCGGTGCGGGCCGCAAAAAGCTCGTCGGCATCGAGAAAAGGACGCCCGAGCCCGGCGGCCAGGAGGCGGCCGACGGTGCTCTTGCCACTGCCCCGGTAGCCGACCAGGTAGATGTTGTCCGCCGCTTCCATCCCGCCTAACGCCCGAGCCGGGCGAAGACCTCCCAGTAATTGGGAAAGGACTTGGCCACGCACATCTGATCCTCGATCACCACCCCGGGAACCCGCAGCCCGACCAGGGAAAAGCTCATCGCGATGCGGTGGTCGTCGTAGGTCGAAATCCGGGCCCCGGAAGGCGTGCCGCCGGTCACGGCGATCGAGTCGGGACCGCACTCGGCCACGATCCCGAGTTTGCCCAGTTCGGCCGCGACCGCGGCCAAACGGTCGCTTTCCTTGGCCCGCAGGTGGGCGACGTTGGAGATCCGGGTGGTGCCTTCGGCAAAAGCGGCGACCACGGCCAGGGTCGGCACCAGATCGGGCATGTCGCCCATGTCCACCTCCACCGCGGCCAGGCGGCCGGGGCCCGCAACCGTGACCCCGTCCGGTGCGAAATCGACCTTGCAGCCCATTTTTTCAAGCACCCTGACAAATTGGAGATCACCCTGCGAGGAATCGGGACGGATGTCCGCAACCTTGATTTCGGCGCCGCAGATCGCGGCCGCGGCCCAGAAGTAGCCGGCCTGGGAACAGTCCGGCTCGACAAGCCGGGAACCGGCTTCGTAGACCTGTTTGCCGGGGACAGAAAACTCTAGATAATCACGATGTTCTACCTTAATCTTAAAGTTCCGCATGACCTTCATGGTAAGCTCGATATAGGGCTTGGAAACCGGCCCCCTGACAACCTTTATCCGCATGCCCCTTGGGGTCAGCGGGGCGGCGAGCAGGAGGCCGGAAAGATACTGGCTGCTGATGGCGCAGTCGATTTCGACCGGGCCGCCAAGAAGTCTCCCGCCGGTGATCCTGATCGGGGGACAGCCGCTGCCGGCAAGTGCTACGGCCGGCACGTCAAGCTGCCGCAGCGCCTCCAGGAGTTCGGCCATCGGCCGTTCACGCATCCGGGCGGAGCCGTCGAGCAGGTATTCACCCCGGCCCAGGGCCGCAATCGCGGTCAGCAGCCGCATCGAGGTGCCGGAGTTTTCGAGATAGATTTCTTCGGCGCAGGGCTGCAGCCGGCCGCCGGTACCGCGCACGACAAAACGGTGGTTTTCGGGTTCGGCCGCAATTTCAGCCCCGAACTTTCTCAGGGCGGCGGCGGTCAACTCGGTATCGCGGCTGAAAAGCGCACCGTCGACCACGCTCTCTCCGGCCGCCAGGGCGGAAGCAATCAGCACCCGGTGGGTGTAGCTTTTCGAACCCGGCACCCGGATCACGGCTTCTTTGATCCGGCGCGGCGCGATCTCAAGCATTCTCTTTCTCCTTGTTTTCCAGGACTTCCAAAACCGCCCGCCGCATGATCGCGACCGGGGCCCGGACCCCGGTCCAGAGCTCAAACTGCAGGGCCCCCTGGCCGATGAACATGCCGAGCCCGTCGACGGTTTCCGCACGCCGGGCCGCGGCCACGTTCAGCAGGCAGGTGCGCAGCGGGTTGTAAACGATATCCATAACCACCATGCCGGGCCGCAGAAGGCTTTCCGGCACCGGCATCCGGCCTGTAGACGGAAACATTCCGACCGGGGTCGTGTTGATCAGGATGTCACACTTGAAACGGTCAAGACTGTCGCGGCCCACCTCTTCGACCCCGAAGTCGGAGGCCAGCCGGCGGCCTTTTTCGCGGCTGCGATTGCAGACCACAACCTCGGCCCCGGCCTGGACCAGGCCGTAAACCAGGGCCCGGGCCGCACCCCCGGCCCCCACCACGAGAGCCCGACAGCCGCCAGGATCGATTTTTTCCCGCAGGGCGTTCAAGGCCCCCGGCGCGTCGGTGTTGCTGCCGTAAAGGCGGCCGTTGCGGTTGACCACGGTATTGACCGCGCCAATCCGGCAAGCGGTTTCGTCGACCTCGTCAAGGTAATCCATGACCTCGATCTTGTGCGGAATAGTAACACTGAAACCCTTGATTCCCAAAGCCCGCATCCCGGCCATCGCGGTCTTTAAGTCAGCAACCGCGAAAGCGCCGAAAAAAGCGTCAATCCCGAGGGCCCGGAAAGCGGCGTTGTGCATCACCGGACTCAGGGAGTGGGCCACCGGGTTGCCGATGACCCCGAAAAGTCGAGGCTTAACGAGGGTCATGGAAGCTCCGTTTCGGTTTTCATTTCCACCCCGGCCGCCTCCCGGGGCGGCTGCGGGGCCGCCGGCGCCGGGGCCGGCAGAATGGACGCCAGTGCATGGCGGAACTCATCGAGACCGTACCCGGAGACCGCCGAGATGGCCATCACCCGGCGGCCGGCCAGGCGGGGATGGTGCCGCAGGGCGGCCAGCAGCTCCTCCACCTCGTCCCGGGGCCTGGTGTCGGCCTGGGTCAGGAGAACAAGTTTTTCCCTATCCGGTAGCTCCTCACGGTAGAGGGCCAGCTCCCGGGTTACGGTTTCGTAGGCCTTGAGCAGGGCTTTAAGGTCCCGGTGTTCGGAAAGCGAGAGCAGGTGGACCAGAATACGGGTGCGTTCGACATGGCGCAGGAAACGGGTGCCGAGACCGACCCCGGCGTGGGCGTCGGCCACCAGGCCGGGGATATCGGCGATCACCACCTGCCGGAAATCCCCGGCCGGCATGATCCCGAGATGGGGCTGCAGGGTCGTGAAAGGATAAGCGGCAACCTTGGGACGAGCCGCTGAAATGGCCGAAATCAGGGTCGATTTGCCGGCATTCGGAAGACCGATCAAACCCACCTCGGCAATCAATTTCAAAACCAGTTTCAAACGGGCTTTCTCCCCCTCTTCGCCGGGCTGGGAGAAACGGGGAGTACGGTGGGTGGCAGAGGCAAAGTGAGCGTTGCCCTTGCCGCCCCGGCCGCCCCGGGCAACGACCAGGCGCTCACCGTCACACAGGACCTCTCCGCCGAAGACCGCCTCCCCCTCATCCCCTTCAAGGGGCAGGAACCAGACCTCGGTACCCAGCGGAACCTTGATGCGGATATCATCGGAAGCCGCCCCGGTGCGGTTCTTTCCCGCGCCGTTGCCGCCCTTCTTCACCCGGTAGAGGCGCTGGTAGCGAAGATCGAGCAGGGTGTTCTTCTGGACGTCTCCGACCAGAACCACATCACCGCCGCGGCCGCCGTCGCCGCCGTCCGGGCCGCCCCGGGGGACATATTTCTCCCGGCGGAAGCTGACGCAGCCGTTGCCGCCGTCGCCGGCTTCGACCTCGATTTTTACTTCATCGATAAAACGCATGCCTGATAATGATGACGCCGGAACCCGGCCGGCCGCAGCCGGCTAATCACGGCCGCCGTAAGGACCCACGGGAACCGTCAGCCCGGGGGCGGTCCGAAAACCGCCCCCCGCGTCACTCCTCCACGAATTAAGCTTTCCGGGAAAAGTTTCCCGGTTTTCCGACACCAGGGCCCGGAAACAGAAAAAGCCCTTTTGCAAAGGGCTTTTTCATCGACAACGCCGAATCAAAAAGACCCGGCGAAAGATTTTTTATCAACTCCGCCGGCCGCGGCCGGCGATACGGCCGGGAATTCTCAGGCCGCCGGATAGACGCTGACCTTTTTCCGCGCCTTGCCGAAACGTTCGAACGTAACAATGCCGTCGGTCTTGGCAAACAGGGTGTCATCCTTGCCCTTGCCGACATTGACCCCGGGATGGATACGGGTGCCCCGCTGCCGGACCAGGATATTGCCGGCGATCACCTTCTCGCCGCCGAAATGTTTAATCCCAAGCCTTTTGCTGATACTGTCACGGCCGTTACTGGTACTGCCGCCGCCTTTTTTATGAGCCATGAGTTAAACTCCTTATATTATGTAATAAATATTCCGCTTTAACCGTTGATGTCCGTAATCTTCAGTTGGGTCAGTTCCTGGCGGTGACCCTGGCGCTTGCGGTAACCTTTGCGGCGCTTGGATTTGAACACCAGGATCTTGTCACCCCTTTTCTGGGAAACGATCTCTCCCCTGACCACCGCTCCCTCGACCAGCGGAGCGCCGATTTTAACCTCTTCGTCATCCACCAGGCTCAAGACCTCGGAGAGTTCCACCACGTCGCCGGCATCCCCGGCAATTCTTTCGACCTCGATCAAATCTCCGGCGGCCACCTTGTACTGCTTGCCACCGGTACGCAAAACGGCATACATTTTCCGTTACTCCCTTTTCTCATATGAAAGAAGCGGCCCGCAAAACCGGGGACCAACCCGGTTTCCGCACCGCCCCGCTGTAAACTCAAGAGGCCGTGGGAAAACCCTTTCGGCCCGGTCTCTGCTACGGTGGCGCTATATAATCAATAAGCCCCAGTTTGTCAAGCCCTTTCTGGCCGCAACGCCGAGGCTTCACCCCCTCGGGAGAGGAGGAAAAATGAAGTTATTTCCCCTGCTGCCCGCGCCAGTCGGCCAGGAAACGCTCGATCCCGATATCGGTGAGCGGATGCTTGGCCAGCTGCATCATCACCTTGAATGGAATGGTGCAGACATCGGCGCCGATTTCGGCCGCCTCGAGAACGTGGCGCGGATGACGGATACTGGCCACGATAATCTTGGTCAGGTAGCCGTAGTTTTCGTAGATATCGGCAATCTGACGGACCAGTTCCATGCCGTCCGCCGAAATATCGTCGAGCCGGCCGACAAAAGGGCTGACATAGGTGGCCCCGGCCTTGGCCGCGAGCAGGGCCTGGAGGGGGGAAAAGATCAGGGTAACGTTGGTCTTGATGCCGAGATCGGAAAGTTCCTTGACCGCCTTCAGGCCTTCCGCCACCATCGGGATCTTGATAACGATGTTGTCGCCCAGCTTGACCAGTTCCCGGGCCTCGCTGACCATGCCCTCGGCTTCCAGTGAAATCACCTCGGCACTGACCGGACCGGGCACCAGTTCGGCGATCTTTTTCATACCGGGCATGAATTCAAAGCCTTCCTTGGCCACCAGGGAAGGATTGGTGGTAACCCCGTCAACCAGACCGTAGGCCATGGCCTTGCGGATTTCATCAAGGTTGGCGGTATCGATAAAAAATTCCATCTTTGACCTCGTGCACTGCCTCAACCGGCGGCGCCACCACGAAGGCGGCCTCGGCGGCGGGGTTGGCTTGACAAAATTGATTTAAAATTTCAGTAATCGTCTGCTGTTTTACCGGATGAACCAGATCCGGGGCAAGCTCGGCCAGCGGTTCGAGAACGAAACGCCGCCCGGCCATTTCGGGATGGGGAACCTTGAGCTCCTCCCGGTCGATAATCTCATCCCCGATTATGATGATGTCGAGGTCGATGGTCCGCGGCCCCCAGCGTTCGACCCGGACCCGGCCCAGCCGGCTTTCGATCGCCAGCAGCTGCTCGAGCAGCCGCCGGGGCGGCAGCAGGCTGCGCAGTTGCAGAACCCCGTTAAGAAAAGCGCCCTGGTCGAGGTAGCCGACCGGGGCGGTTTCATAGAGCGAGGAGAGCTTGACCAGCCGGCTTTGCGGCAACCCGGTCACGGCCTCAATCGCCTGGTTGATCAATTTCCAGCGGTCGCCGAGATTGCTGCCGAAACCGATGAAAACTTCGCGTTCCGAGCCGGGCACCGGCCTAGCCGTTGCTGGAGCCGTCGGTGTCGCTGCTGGCGGCATCTTTCTTCGGGGTCACATCGATCTCTTCGGGACCTTCCTTGGTGGCCTTCTTGAAATTACGGATGCCCTTGCCCAGGGCGCCGCCGATCTCCGGCAGTTTCCCGGTTCCAAAGATGATCAGGATGATGATCAGAATAATGACAAGTTCCGGAATACCAATACCAAACATAACTGTTTCCTTAGAAAACCCGGTTACCGGGTAAAGATTGGCGGAAGTGTATGGGAATCGAACCCACCTTTCCGGGTATCAGCCGGAAACACTGGATTTGAAGTCCAGGCTGCCCACCAGTGACAGAGACACTTCCTGACAAACAAGCAATACAGCGGCCCGCAACCGCTGCAGCGCCCTATACCAATTATACCTTTCAAAGTCAACGCCATTCCCGGGGAAACAGAGGATTAACCAAGGGCACCGGCCGGGGTCGATGAAAACTATCACTCAGCGAAACTGAATCGAGAAAATCTATTTGCCAAAGAAGTTGGGGAAAGCTATAGGAAAGCATCTGTCCCGGATGGACAACGGGGACCCTTAAGGAGAGCAGACAAATGAAAAACCGCAGCGACCTCGAACTTGATTTAACCAAAATGGCCTGTCCCCGGCCGGTGGTCGAAACCCGCCGGGCCCTGCAAAACCTGGGAGACAATCCGCAGGCCGTCCTGAAACTTTTAGTCGACAATCCGGCAGCCGCCGCCAACGTCACCCGTTTTGCCGAAAGCCAGGGTTTCCGGGTGGAAAAAAAAGAGCAGGAAAACGGAACCTTTCTTCTCCGTCTCGACCGTGGTAGACCGGCGACCGACAACGAACGGGAAGAAGCTGGAAAAGCAACCGCCGACCAGGCCGGCAACAACCCCGCAACCACCTCCCCGGCCCGAACCGGGCTGGTTTACCTCAACAGCGACGAAATGGGCCGGGGCGAGGGAAAGCTCGGCCGCCTGCTGATTAAGGCCTTCCTGCAAACCCTGCCGGAGTTGGAAAACCCGCCGGCCGCCATCATCCTGGTCAACCGCGGGGTTTTCCTCGCCACCCGGAAAGCAGCCGAGCACACCAGCCTGCGGGCCCTGGCCGAGACGGGCTGCGAAATCCTGGTCTGCGGCACCTGCCTCGATTTTTACAACCTGCAGGACGAACTGGCCGTCGGCCGGGTCTCCAACATGTTTGAAATCGCATCCCGGCTGGCCGGACCCGGGCCGGTCATCAGGCCATGATCTACCTGGACAACGCCGCCACCTCCTTTCCCAAGCCCCCGGAGGTGGCCGCGGCCTGCCTTGATTATCTCGAAAATATCGGTGCCAGCCCGGGCCGCTCCGGCCATCGCGCCGCGGCCGCGGCCGGCCGCATCCTTTACCGGACCCGCAAGGGGCTGGCCGAGTTGTTCAATTTTCCCGACCCGGGCCGGATAATCTTTTCCGAAAATGCCACCGGGGCCCTCAACCTGGCGCTTTTCGGGCTGCTGAAAAAAGGCGACCGGGTATTGACCGGCCCGCTCGAACACAATTCGGTGATGCGCCCGCTGCGCCGGCTCGAGGGGACCCTCGGTCTGACCATCGACATCCTGCCGACCGGAACCGAAAGCCATTACGACCTTGAGACCCTGGCCCGCTGGACCAGGGAGAGGAACTACCGCCTCGCCGTCTTCAACCATGTCTCCAACGTCACCGGCACGATAGCTCCCCTGGACAAGATTCTGCCGCTGCTGCGGGAACACGGGATTCTTTCGGTAGTCGACGGGGCCCAGTCGGCCGGCACCCTGGCAATCGACCTGCAGCGGCTGCGCCCCGATGTCTTCTGCTTTACCGGCCACAAGGGTCTTTTCGGCCCGCCGGGCACCGGGGGCCTGTGTCTGTGGGAGGGAATCGAGCCCGAACCGCTGCGGCTGGGAGGAACCGGGAGCCGCTCCGAGGCTGAACTGCAGCCCGAATTCCTGCCCGACCGCCACGAATCGGGCACGCCCAACACCATGGGGCTGGCCGGGCTGGGGGCGGGTGTTAACTTTATCCTGAAAATCGGCCAGGAGAAGATCACGGCCCACGAGCGCGGGCTGGCGGCAATCCTGCATCGAGGACTTGCCGAAATTTCCGGGGTGAAGGTCTTCGGGCCCCGGCCGGCGGACCGGGGGCTGGCGGTGGTTTCTTTTACCTTAAACGATGCAAGCCCGGCGGAAATCGGTTTTCGCCTGGACCGAGAATTTTCCATCCTGACCCGGGTCGGCCTCCACTGCGCCCCCCGGGCTCACCGCAGCCTCGGCACCTTCCCGACCGGCACCGTACGCCTGGCCCCGGGCTGGTTCAACCGGAAAGAGGAGATCGAAGCGGTGCTCTCCGCGATTGAAAGGATTGCCGGCCGGGGAAAAAGAAAATGAATATCTACCTGCTCTTTCCCTCGATCCACAATGTCATGGCGGCCGAAGACCTCTGCACCGGGGCCGCCATCGCCACCGACATGCGGCCGGTGCCCCGGGAAATCAGCTCCGACTGCGGCATGTGCCTGGCCTGCCGCGAGGAGGACCGGGAGAAAATCCAAAAACTTCTGCGCCAGGCCGGCTTTTCCTGCCCGGTCCATCTCTACCGGGCCGAGCCCGGCCGGAAATTCACCTTCCTGACCGCCATCCCGTAACCCGGCGATACCGTCCGTCTTCTGTCTATTTCCCAAGCTTGATAATCCGGCTCGGCTCACCGGGGAATTTGTGTTTGAAGCGCAAACGGGTCTTTACCGCCTCGGCCTGATTCGGACTCACCGGGATCAGGACCCGGTACCAGATGCCCCGGGCTCGCAAATCAACCTTGACAACCCGGGCGCTCTTGAACCCGGCCCGGCGAAAACGGGCGGCCTGGCCCCGGGCCTTTTCGGGACTGGTAAAGGAACCGACATGGACCGCGTACATTTGTTTTGCCGGGGCCTGGTTTTTCTTGACGATAAGGGGTTTGCTCACAGATGGGGCTGCGGCCGCGGTTTTCCGCGGCCGGTGCGCAACCGGCGCCCGGGATTTGGCTTGCTTTCCGGCCTGCGCTTTGGCTTGGGTTTTGGGCTTATTTTTGGCTTCAGGCTTGTTCCCGACCGGGGCGGCAGGCGGTTCAGCGGCGGTTTTTTCAACCTTTCCAGCCGTCGTTGCCGAAACCGCTTTCGAGCCGGCCGGAAGCGGTTTTGCGGCCAGCCCTTGAGAGTGCTGCCCGACAGGTTTCGGAGCCACCTTCACGGACGCCTTCTCAGGAGCCTTCACGGGTGCCGGGACGGGAGCCGTTTTGTCCGGGGCCGGAGTCGGAGCGGACGGCGGCACCGGGAAGATCTTGTCTTCGACCCGGGTCGTGGCCAGCGACGACACCGGGCGCTTGACGACAGTACTTTTCTTCTGCCCGGCCCAGTAGAGATAGCCGCCGACCACGCCCCCGATTACCAGCAAAACGACCACGATCAGAATCAACGGGCCATGCCCCCGCTCTTCCGGCGGCGACCCCGCCGGCTCGAACAGAACCGGCGGCTCCTCTTCTTCAGGTTCAGGCGCGGCCGGGCCGGCCGGCCCGGGCGTATCCTCTCTCATTCCGGCAAAGATGCCGTCAAAATCAGCGGCCGCCATTTTATCACTGCCGACGGCCGGTCTTTTGCCGGCCGGACCAGGTTCGGCTGCGGATTGGCGGCCGCCGCCGACCGTATCTACCGGGGTCATGGCCTCGCCCAGGACCCGGTCGAGTTCGGCGCCGATGTCCTCTTCGTTCCACATCTCGGCCAAAACGCTGATATCCTCATCCCCGGGCCCTTCTTCGCCACTCGGGGTCCGGGTCAGGCCCAGAGCCTCGGGATCGAACTCGATCTCATCACCAGGCGAAGCCAGCAAGGCCTCCAGGTCGCAGCTGCCGCCGTCGGCGCCACGGTTTGTGGACAACTTTTCCGCAGCACTCTCTTCCGCCAGGCCGGCCTCGAGTTCGGAAATCAGGCCGGTACCGCAGATCGGGCACTCCGAGGCGCTTTCACCGGCAATTTTAAGATCACACTGCGGACAATACATATCCATTTTTTATCCTCCGGGGACTACATCAAACTGGAAATTCAGATGCTTGTCAAAGACTGCAAGCGGCCGCCGGCCGGCAGTCAAATTCCGCCAACCTTGACAAACCAAGCCTGAAAGCCTACACTTATACTCCCTGTGGCCGGCTTTTCAAACATTTTTTCCACACTGTACGGCCGCAATTCAACCACCCCGGCTTGCGGGATATCGAGGTAGAAAAGAATTTGAGCTCCCACCAGGTGCAACTGCTGCCGGACCAGCTTCCGGTCATGGTGCTTGACAATATTGTTATTTTTCCGCTCCTGGCGGTTACAATCAGGACCGGCAATCCCCGCGACATCGACCTGCTGCTCGAACGCCGGGAAGAGGCCGAGCTGCTGGCCGTCACCAGCCGGCAGGAGGGCTGCGAGCGCCGTCCCCTCGACTATGACAGCATCCATCCGGTCGGCACCGCCTGCCGGGTGACCCGGATCAAGGAAATCGGCAGCGACCAGATCGAGGTGATCCTCGAAGGGGTCTGCCGGATCTCATTTCTGCGCCTGCTGTCCCGGAACGGCCAGACCTGGGCCCTGATCGCCGGTTACCAGGAAACCGGCCAGGCCTCGGACAGCATCACCCAGATGCTGATGGAGAGTTCCCTCAACCTGCTCAAGACCTGCTGTGCCGCAGGCCAGCCCCTGCCCGAAAATGCCGTCGGCCTGCTCGACCGGATTACCAGCCCGGGCCATCTGGCCGACCTCATCACCCTCTACCTGGAGCCCGACCTCGCTCTCCAGCGCCGCATCCTGGCGCAGGTTTCGATCAGGGATCGGCTCAAACTGGTCCACCAGCTGCTCTACAATCGGCTCAGGGCCCTGGAAAACGGCTCTTCGGCCGCGCCCGGTGGCCCGCAGCTCCAGTTTCCAGAACACAAGCAGGTTTCGGACCAGAACGAAATCGACGAACTCAGGGAACGGATCGAAAGACTCGAGTTCGGCGCAAGCAACAGCAGAATCGTGCTGAAAGAGCTCGACCGCCTGGAAAGAATGAATCCCGCCTCGCCCGACTACCACAGCCTGCTTCACTACGTCGAGTATGTTGCCGACCTTCCCTGGAACGAGGAAACCGGCGAGAACCTCGACCTCGAAGCGGCGGAAAAGATTCTCGACGAGGACCACTACGGGCTCGAAAAAATAAAGGAGAGAATCCTCGAACACCTGGCCGTCCGCCAGCTCAACCGGGAGCTCAAAAGCCCGATCATCTGCCTGGTCGGCCCTCCCGGGGTCGGCAAAACCTCGCTCGGCAAATCGGTGGCCCGGGCCATGGGCCGCAAATTCATCCGGCTTTCCCTGGGCGGGGTCCACGACGAAGCCGAAATCCGCGGCCACCGGCGCACCTACCTCGGGGCGATGCCCGGCAAGATCATCCAGGAAATCAAGCGGGCCCAAAGCCGCAACCCGGTCTTCATGCTCGATGAAATCGACAAGCTCGGGCGCGACTTTCGCGGCGACCCGGCCTCGGCCCTGCTCGAGGTCATGGACCCGGAGCAGAACCACACCTTCGTCGACCACTACCTCAATCTCCCGTTTGATCTGAGCCGGGTCCTGTTCATCGCCACGGCCAACCAGGCGGACCCGATCCCGGCTCCGCTGCTCGACCGCATGGAGGTCATTCAACTGCCGGGCTACACCGAGGAGGAGAAAAAGAATATCGCCTGCCGCTACCTGCTCGACCGGCAGCGGGAAAACCATGGACTGGAGCAGGAGAGGATCGTCATCACCGACGAGGCCCTGGACGGCATCATCGACAACTATACCCGCGAGGCCGGGGTCCGCAATCTCGAAAAGATGATCGGCAAGATCATGCGCAAATGCGCCCGCGAGAAGGTCGCCGGCCGGCCGGTCATGAAAACCGTGACCCGGCGGGCGCTGAACGACCTCCTGGGCCCCGAACTGCACCACAAGGAACTGGCCGCGGCCCGCAGCCGGGTGGGAATCGTCACCGGCCTGGCCTGGACCCCGACCGGGGGTGACATTCTCTTTATCGAGGCGGCCCTGATGAAAAGCGAGAAGGGAGAGCATCTGACCCTGACCGGGTCGCTCGGAGAGGTCATGAAAGAGTCGGCCCAGACCGCGCTGAGCTACCTGCGCAGCGTGGCCGACGATTACAATATCGAACCCGGCTTCTTCGACCGCCACCGAATCCACATTCACATTCCGTCCGGGGCGATCCCCAAGGACGGGCCCTCGGCCGGCCTGGCCATCTTTTTGACCCTGCTATCGCTGGCCGGCGCGGTCAATGCCGACCACCTGGTCGCGGTTACCGGGGAAATCTCGCTCTCGGGCCGGGTTCTGGCGGTCGGCGGCATCAAGGAAAAGGTCCTCGCCGCCCGCCGGGCCGGAATCAGACGCATCGTTCTGCCCCGGGAAAACCTGAAGAACCTTGAAGACCTGCCCCGGGAAATACGCCGGGAAATCGACTTTCACGGGCTCGAAACCATCGCCGAGGCCGTCCCCCTGGTCATTCCCGGGCTCGGAAACACCAGCCCCACCGCCCGGCAACAGTACCCCGGCGGCCGGCGGAAAACGGCCCGCCCTTCATCCCCGCCGGCCGGCTGAAGCCCCCGATACAAAAGCTTAAAGTAACTATTCAGCTGAATTCTGTCTCCCCACTTTCAGGAGGGGGCGGGGCGGAGAAAAGCCGCGCCCGACCCCGTATTCGGCTGAATAGTTCCAGCTTAAATTCAGCTCCGCGAGGTGCCGCTGACCAGCTGGTAGAGCTGTTCCACCAGGTCCCGGCCGGTATCGATCTCGACCCAGGAAAAGCGCTGCAGTTCATCCGGGGCCGGGGGCTCGAAACGCTGGCGCCGGGCGATCTTGAGATCGGCATCGGAAACATCGCCCTCCCGGGAACGACGCCGCAGGTTTTCTTCGAGCACCGCCCGCGGCGCCCGGCAGACCAGCAGGTGGATCGGGACCTGCAGCCGGTCCGCAACCTCGGTAAACAGCTTCCGGTCCGCAACCTTCAAATTGGTGGCGTCGACAATCACCGACTCCCCGCTCTCAACCGCCGCGGCCGCCTTTTCCGCCAGGGCCCGGTAGGTCCTGACCGTCGCTTCACGACTGTAAATCCCCTCACCGAACGGTGCCGCGGCGGTTGAGAGCGGGGAGTCGGTGATTGTCGATGCCACCAATTTGAAGGTTGCGGACCGGAAGCTGTTTACCGAGGTCGCGGACCGGCTGCAGGTCCCGATCCACCTGCTGGTCTGCCGGGCGC
>WFRT01000266.1 GCA_015486445.1 Pseudomonadota bacterium
ACAGAAAAAGAGCAGAACAAACAGAATTTTTCTTAACATCATCGGTCTCCTCGAAACTTCCCGAAATCCCGTCCGGAGGCAGCACGGCCTCTGCGGCCGGGGAAAAAACAGCCTGGAACACAAGACCCGGAAGGGGATATCACATTCCTCTCTGGACTTCAACCCGGCCGGGCGCCGGGCAGATAGGGGTTGACGGCTTCCGATGCGGTCGGGTAAGAATCAGGTATCGAAAAACCCGTCGGGGCGGCGCCAGGGACCCAAAAAGTCCGGCAATCCGGCGGAAAGCAGGCCCGATCAGCGAAAACAGGAACGGAAAGGGGGCGGGATGGAACATTTAAGCAATTGGCTGATTTACGACTGGAACTACCTGGCCCGCCTCCTGGCGGCCATGGTGCTGGGCGGCATGGTCGGGCTGGAGCGCCAGGTCCGGGGCCGGCCGGCCGGGCTGAGAACCAACATCCTGGTCTGCCTGGGCTCGGCAACCATCATCGTCGCCTTCCAGAAACTGTTCATGGAAACCGGCCTGGATTCGGTTTCGGTGATGCGCTTCGACCCGGCCCGGGCCGCGGCCGGGGTCATCACCGGCATCGGCTTCTTAGGGGCCGGCACCATTGTCAAGAGCAAGGATTTCGTCCGCGGACTGACCACCGCGGCCTCGATCTGGGTGGTCTCGGCAATCGGCATCACGGTCGGCCTCGGCGAATACGACATCGCCCTGACCCTGACCGCCCTGGTCCTGGTGGCCCTCTACATCCTGCACCGCATCCCGATTCGGGCGGATCACTTTTTCACCCTGGAACTGGCCTGGCACGGCGAACTCAAACTGCTCGAAGAACTCTCCACCCAGCTGCAGGACGGGCGCCTGAAAATCCGCGACCGCAAGGTCAGGCGCTCCCCTAAGACCGGGGAGTGCCGGGCCACCCTGGTCCTGCAGTACAAGAAAGAGAGTTGTCCGCAGCTCGACCGCCTGCTGGCCGACCCGCGCTTTGACGAAGTCGGCTGGCACTGAAGAAAAAAATGAAAAAACCCTCTTTCCCCGGGTTGCGGATGTGCTGTTTCCGGGCCCTGGCCGGGCTCCTGGCCGGGCTCTGCCTGGCCGCCTGCTCCCATTACGAATACCGGGGAATCAACGAGGCCAACCTTCTCGGCCGGGCCCAGACCAAGGTCCAGGGCCGGGTCGAGGTTACCGCCACCCTCCTGAACGCCAAAGAAAGCTCCGCTCTTTTCGGCACCTTCGTCAACGATACCGGGGTGCAGCCGGTCTGGCTCCGGATCCGCAACAACGACCCGGTCGACTATTTTCTCTACTCGATCAGCATCGACCCGGAATATTTCTCTCCCCACGAAGCCGCCTGGAAAAACCATTTCACCTTCGCCGCCTATTCCAACGTCAAGATGAGCTCGATCTTCCGCCAGCGGGCCATCCATCCTTTCATCCCGGCCGGAGAAACGGTTTCCGGGTTCGTCTACACCCGGCTCGACGAGAAGGTCAAGGCCTTCACCGTCGATCTGAAAACCGAGGGCAGCAAAGGCAAGTCGTTTTTCTTCTATTTCCACGTGCCGGGCGCCGAAGCCGAAAGCACCGGTCTCAAAACCGTGCTCGAGAAACAAAAAAACAGCGAGCTCACCCGGCTCGAAAGCCGGAAGGAACTGCGCCGCTGGATCGAGCGCCTGCCGCCCTGTGTTTTCGGCAAAGACGGCGTGACCCCGGCCGACCCCCTGAACCTGGTGATGATCGGCAAGATCGAAAACATCATGTCGGCCTTCATCATGCGGGGCTGGAAACCGGCTGAAAGCACCGATCTGGGCGCCCTCTGGAAAATGGCCAAATCTTTTTTCTTCGGGGCCCACTACCTCTACTCCCCGGTCTCCCCGCTCTACCTTTTCGGGCGCAGCCAGGATTTAGCCCTGCAGAAGGCCCGGGAAACGATCAACGAGCGCAACCACCTCCGGCTCTGGGCGGCGCCGGCCCGGTTCAAGGGCCAGACCATCATCGTCGGCCAGATCAGCCGGGATATCGGCGTCCGCCTGACCGGCCGCCTCTCGCCGCCGACGACCCACGTCATCGACCCCGAGGTCGACGAAGCCCGCTGGTATCTCGAACAGGACCTGGTGCTCTCCCAGCGGGTCACCACCCTGGGGCTGGCCAAGGGCGTCGGTTTCGCCTCCGAGATGGAACCGCGCCACAACCTGATGGGTGATCCCTACTACACCGACGGCCTCCGACTGGTCATTTTTTTCTCCGATGTCCCGACATCGTTCACGAAGGTCAAATTGCTGCCCTGGGAAAACCCCGAGGACATCCGCTATCTCTACCATGAAGATTTCTGATTTTTTACCGGCCCGCCGGTTCCAGGCCGCCGCGGCAGTACTTTTCGCCGTGCTTCTGCTCTGCGGGCCGCAGATCGCGGCCGGGCAGCCGGAGACCGCGCCCGCCTACCGTTTCATCACCATCGGCAGCGGCCAGGTCAGCGGCATCTACTACCCGGTCGCCCAGACCTTGTGCCGCATCCTGAACCAGGAAAAAAAGCAGCCCGTCCTGCTGGCCTCGGTCGAACGCACCCGGGGTTCGCTCTACAATATCAGGGCGGTCAGCGCCGGGGTCTTCGAGTTCGCCCTGGCCCAGTCCGATCACCTGGCCGCGGCCCGCGACGGGCGCAAAGAGTTCAAGCACAAGATCAGCCACCTGCGCACGGTGTTTTCCCTGTATGAAGAGATTTTCACCATCGTCGTCAGGGACAAGAGCTCGATCCGCAAGCTCATCGACCTCAAGCACCGGCGCATCAGCACCGGCCGGCCGGGCTCGGGCGGCTACGCGACCATGCTCGCCCTGTTCGCAAGCTCAAACTGGCAAGACGATGATATAAAAGAGATAAACACCCTAAACTACGGCACGGCGCTTGATGAGTTGTGCCGCAACCAGGTCGACGCGGTGATCTTTACCGTCGGCCACCCTTTTCAGCCCCTGCTCGATGCCGACCGGGTCTGCCGGCTGCGGCTGCTCCCGGTCACCGGCCCGGTCATCGACAGGTTCCTGCGGCAGTCTCCCGGCTACACTTACACCTCAATCCCGGCCGGGCTGTACCCGGGGGTTGAGGCTCCGGTTGCCAGCTTCGGGGTCGCGGCCACCCTGATCAGTTCGGCCCGGGTTGACGACGAAATTGTCTACCGGGTCGTAAAAAGGGTCATGGAAAATCTCGACCGCCTCAGGCGGGTCCACCCGGTTCTGAAAAACCTGACCCGCAGACAGATGATCTCCAATTGCAAGGCCGCCCCTTTCCATCCCGGCGCCCTGCGCTACTACCGGGAAACCGGCCTGATCCCCGAGCCCCTGGCGACCCCGAACTGCCGGCCGCAACAGGCCGAATCCCGAACCCACAGAAAACCTTGACCGTCGAGAACGAACGCCCCTTGCCACCGGGCGTGGAAGCCGGGCCGCCCGGCTACGCGGCAAAAAGGGTCCAGTAGACCTGCCGGTCATCACCCTGGCAGCCCCGCAGCAGTTCCATGTGCCTTAAGATGGCAAAATTCTTTTCCAGCTCGCCCAGTTCCGCCCCCAGGATTTCGGCCAGTTCCGCAGGTTTTACCCGGCCCCTTTTTTTGATTTCCTCCAGCATCTTTTCCTGGAGCGGCAGCAGCTGCGGCCGGCCGCTTTCCAGGCCGCTCTTGGCGGAGTGCACGGCCCAGGGATCGCAGGCCTTGAGCGGTGAAACCACATCCATGTAACAGTCCTCGCAGAGCCTGCGGTTATCCAACTCGACCAGCTCGGACTCAGCAAACTCCTTCCGGCAACGCATACATTTCATTTCCACAAACCTCCCTGAAAAAAATAAAGTTTCAAAAAATAAGGTTTGGCAACCAGTAACATGACCTGCAGTTAATCTACCAACTGGAAGGCTTTTAGACAAGGGCCGGTCGGAAACAATTTTCCGCCTCCGGCCGGCCGCAGGCGATAAAATAAACTTCCCCGGCCGCAAGCCCGGTTTTTCTGTTGACAAAACATACTTGATTAGTATACTTACAGACAACCCCGCACGGAAACTTTTCCCGGAAAACCATCCCCACCTGGCGGATTTTCCCTTCAACCCTTAATTTTACAGGAGAGACAGACATGGCAAAGATTCTCATCGCTTATTTCAGCCGCACCGGCACCACCGAAAAGATGGCCAACTACATTGCCGAGGGCGTGCGTTTCACCGGCTCCGAAGCCGTGTTGAAAAAGATTTCCCAACTCAAGGAAGAGGGCGACCTCGAAGGTTACGACGGCTACATTTTCGGCTGCCCGACCTACCACCGCGACATGACCAACAATTTCAAGACCTTCCTTTTCCTGGCTGAAAAAGCCGGCCTCGAAGGCAAGGCGGCCGGGGCTTTCGGCGCCTACACCCACTCCGGTGACGCCCCCCAGGTCATCGCCGACACCATGGAGTACGTCCTGAAGATGAAGCTGGTCTCACTGGGCTCTTTCAAGGCTTTGGAAGCCAAACTCAAATCGGACGACCCCGAAACCCTGAAAGCCTGCCAGGACTACGGCAAGGCCGTGGCCGAAATGGCCGGCTGATCGACCCGCCCGACCGCAACCCCTCAAAAGCCGCCGCCCCGAAAAGGGCCGGCGGCTTTTTACTTTCCGTAAGAAAGCCCCCGGGAGACCGGGAAACTCGCCGCCCATCCCGGCCGCATCCAGAACGTCTACCCTGGTTTCATGAAACGACCGACTTTCGTCATTCTCATAATCTTATTGCTGTTCTCGTCCATCGTCCCGGTCCGGGCCGGATGGCTGAGTGACACCTTCATCGACCCCGGCGACGGCTGTCTCGACATGAGCCGATGGCTGCTGGAGAAAGAGGGCTTCCTGCCGGTGCCGATAATCATCACGGAACCCGCAATCGGCTATGGCGGCGGGCTGGCGGCCGTCTATTTTCACGACAAGGTCGGGGCCCAGAAAGGAGTTCCGCCCAGCCTCTCGGTTTTATTCGGGGCGGCAACCGAAAACGACACCTGGCTGGTCGGCGGCGGCCACCTGGGGATCTGGGCCGACGACAATATCCGCTACACCGGCGGCCTCGGCGTGGGAACGATTAAAATGCGCTACTACGGGCTTTCGGGCCGCAACGACCGCGGGAACAGCCATGGCGTCCATTTTGAATCCGACGTCTTTTTCCTGATGCAGGAGATCCAGTTCCGTCTCTGGAAAAGCCCTTTCTTTGCCGGAATCGCCTACACCTTCGTGAATACCGACAACCAGTTCAGACTGACGCCCGACGAACCCCTGTTCGACCTGCCGGGAATCAAGTTCAAGAGCCGCGCCGCGGCAGTCACCCTGATGCTCAACTACGATACCCGGGACAACCTTTTTACCCCGAACCGCGGGGTCGCGGCGGAACTGAAAGCGATGGATTTCAATGATCTCTGGGGCAGCGATCAGGATTTCCGGCGCTACGGCGCCTCGATTCTCAGCTACACGACATTAAGCAACCGGCTGGTGCTGGGCCTGCGCGCAGAGGGCGAAATGGTGGACGGAAACGCCCCTTTCTATGCCTATCCCTACATCGACATGCGGGGCATCAAAGCCATGCAGTACCAGGGGGAGAAGGTGCTGCTGGGTGAAATCGAGCTGCGCTGGAAACTGACCCCGCGCTGGTTCCTGGTCGGTTTCGGCGGGACCGGCAAGGCCTTCAACGACGACATGCGCGAGGATTCCGATATAATTTACGGCAGAGGGGCGGGAATACGCTACCTGATAGCCTCGAAACTGGGCCTGCAGCTCGGGTTTGACGTGGCCAGGGGCCCGGATGACACCTCCATCTACATTCAATTCGGCAGTTCATGGGTCATGCAGTAAGGGGTGAAAAACCTTATCCGCCCGGTTTCATTAAACACGAAATGCACATCAAGTTATGGTGAATATCGGTTTGAAGGTTTTTGTCATTCTATTACTCGTTTTCTCGATCCTCCCAGGCGGTTTTTGCCTTCACCTTGTCGATAAGAAATCGCACGCCCTGGTTATCGGAAGGGTTCAACCAGAGCATCTTCTGAAAGTTGCTCTCCGCCTCGTCAAAGCGTCCGAGACGCCAGAGACACAATCCATAGCCGTGCATACAGCGCAGAAACGGGCGGTTGTCGATAAAACCCCACGGCAGCACGCCGGTAAAGCCGTCACCCAAAGACATTTCGCCAATACGCAAACCGACTTCGTAATGCCGGATGGCATCCTGAGGATGGTGGTCAAAGATAAAATTGCCCAGATGCGAATGGGCATCGAGACAGCGCAGGTCCGTCTGGCACAGCTCCATCAAGATCTTTTCCGCCTCTGCCCGTTCGCCGGCATTTTTGAGATCACTGGACCGGGTGATGGGATCATTGAAAGGATCATCAGGCTCCTCGCCGGGCAGCACCTGCTCCATCTCGAACATGGGGCGGGGGCCGTGAGCGATGATCGGCTCGGCCCATTCCTCAATGAGTTCGCTTTCTCCTCCCCAGTATTCTTCCCGGGGATCCCACATACCCATCTCTTCAAGCCCCAGGGGCACGAGATCGAGGGCTTTCACGTCGATCCGGATCGACTGAATTTCGCCGGAAAGGTATGGATGACCACCATAACGCCACTGCTTTCGGGGTGTCACCGTGACGATGGCGCCAGGCACCATCTCCCAGAGGCGGCTCGCGCGCAGGGTAATGATCCGGTCGCTTCCCAACCAACGGCACCGGGCGGCCCGCTCCTTGACCGATAGGGCGACCAACTCGACCGGTTTGCTCAGGTCGATGTCATCGTCCGCTACCTTGTGCTGCCGCCCACGTCGGGAAGATTTCTTGGTTTTGGCAGGGTAAGGATCAAGGTTGAGCCACCTGCGGTAAGCGGCAATGTAACGCGCGCCTGTCGATGCCTGCGGGAATACGACCTCGGAGACTGCAATGACATATTCCGAGCCGTCCTCACGGCGACAATTGACCGTTAAACCGCGCCGTTCATTGCCGTCGTAGTCCACCGCGATTACCGAAACCGGCTCCCCGATGACGAAACCGTCGGCCGGCAGGGCAACGTCATCCTCGAAGGCCTGCCGAAAGGCCCAGAGCTGTTCATCATCGCCGTATGCGTCGACGGTGATTTCTTCAATAAGCCTGTCCAAGACTTCGAGTTCCTTGCCCTTTTTTGGATTTTGCGCGCCCATCTTTTATTGATCTTTCCAGATGCCGGCCTTCACCATGCGTTGGATCAGCGCCTTGCGCCGCAGGTGGCCGGCCATGAATTTTTTCAATTCGTTTTGGAATTGCTTTTTGGTCGCAAACAGGTCATAGGCTTCGGCGATGTCAATAAGCTTGCGGCAGGCCTCGTCATAGCCCCGCCCCGATCCACGCTCGACAGGCTCTTTAACCGACGCCCAGGCCTTGGGAAAATCGCTGGCCAGGTTCTTCAGATACGCCTTGCGTTTCTCATGTCGCATGACCTCCCGTTGCTTTCGGTCCCGTTTTTGTTCTTCCATCCGGATTAGGCGCGCCTTTTCGGCGTTCTGCCGCAAATCTCCCACCGTACGCCGGGGTCTGTCGGTATCGTCTGCCTGCAAGCCGCGCTGCCAGGATGCGAACCGTTTCCTGATGGACCGTTCGGCTTGCTGCCCCTTGCCCTCCAGCAATTGTATCAGGATCGAATTGACTTCTTCTCTTGACAGGGCATCGATCCACTTATCCATTTCCCGTTGCGAAACTTCCTTCTCCTGCGCAGCCGGGCTGCCCATGCCGGCGCCGGCCAGCAGGTCCGGGTCCACCTCCAGAAATTCGGCCAGCGCCTGCTGAGCTGCGGTCAGGTTTCCCAATCCGCTCACGCATAGCGGCTCCGTCTCATCGTCATCCATCATTTCCCCGGCTACAGCCGACAGCCAGCCGATGTACAAGCTGCGCAGGTCCCCGCGCAGCAGTTCATCCCGCAGCGGGGCCAGACGCGCCATCCAGCCACGACCATCCTCCATGCCGAAACGGTCGTAGTTTTCCGACTCTTCCAAACTCCAGGTAATGATCCAATGGGTCTTGGTGGCCGTGATATCAAGCAGGTACGGCACGGCCACGGCCCTGGCAGCCTCTCGGGTCAATGCCTCGATGGGCAGCCGCACCATGAAAATGGCCGTCATCCAGTTGGCCACATAAACATGGGCGTCGAAATAGCGCTGTATCAACTTGACGGGGTCACCCTTGAAGTCGCCCCAATTGTATTCGTTAGTGAAGCTGACCGGCGTAATCGTAGCCCGCGTCGAGAGTGCACGCAGTTCGTCCAACTCATCTGCCGTCAGAGGCCGGTCAATGGCCAGAAACTCATAATACTGGTATTCGCTCATGATTTCAATTCGACCTTTATCCACCGGTATTGGTCCGGATATTAACGTTCGAGTAAATCGACAATTGCTCTGGTCTTCACTTGTCGTATGAAGTCATTCATCTGTCGTGAGATCAAGGGCCCTCGTGCACTGGAAACTGCCCGTATTGTATCGGATATCCAGCTTTGAACGATGCTGCCAAAGGCCGCCTTATGATCATGGCCACTCCCCATCAAGCGTCACGGGAATCAGGTAGTCCTCCAGATTGCTGCAACCCTTGCTGCCGATGGGCTTCTCATAGCTGGAAGGCTTGCGGGCGACAAGCTGCCGGGTTTTGGTTTCACGGGGCGTTTCTTGCTGAAGGAGGCCACCAATGCGCTCTTGTTTTGGTTCATCCGATTAATGCGTACTTGGCCTCATTTAAGAAACTTGAATTCAAGACTCATTTTTCAAAGATTCACTTCTTGTAAGGTACGCATTTTCGTGAAGAACCTAAAATCAAAGTACTCAAAAGAAAAGCCTATGGCTTTCGTGATCTGGAATATTTCAAGTTGCGTATTTACTTTTTGAATGAGGCCAAGTACGCATTAATCGGATGAACCCCAATTTTAAACCGAAACTTATGGCTATAGACTTCCTGTGATGAGCTTATACCTGATAGATGCAGAGACTGTTGCTCAACGTGTTCTAAACCAATATAGGGTAATTCCTCGCTCTTGTTTGGCATGTAGGAATCCTTCACTTCTACGGCAATGTCAGAAATCCTCAGCCTCATACCCCCAGCTCCTCGAAGTTATTATTTATTTTCGCGGCTGATTCCCCCGCCTCCAGATTTTCCCTGTCCGTTTCCCATTTTATGGGATTGTCCATGATATATTGCCGGATACGGTTTAAATCGCCGTCGTTGCGGATGATGTGTTCCCAATAATTCCGTTGCCAGATTCTTACGCCCGGGGTGGTGCGGATTTGGTTGATGTGTTTGGTGGATACGGTTTTGAACGCCCCGATCAACCGGCCCAACGGTTTACGGTTCACCGTAGGGGCGGTTCGCGAACCGCCCCTACAATCGTTGTTTATTACAATAATCCCGTGCAAATGATTCGGCATGACAACCCATTGATCCAACACCACATAATTGTATTGATTTCTCAACCAATTCCATGTATCGGCCGCGATTTTTCCGAATTGGTTCAATTGCATCTCCCCGTCAACAATTGTCCCAAACAGGCATTCCCTGTTCTGCGTGCAGATGGTGACAAAATAGGCGCCGTTTTTTGAATAATCATAACCCGGCAGACGAATCGAACGCCGGTTTTGTCGCACCAACCGCAGGGGTGGTTCGTGAACCGCCCCTACAACATCAGCGGTTCCCCGCCTCATATCCCCAGCTCCTCGAAGTTCTTCTTGATCTTCGCGGCCAACTGCACCGCCTCCGCGTTCAGATCCTCCAGTTCCACATGGATGTCCCGCAGGGCCTCCTCGAAGTCGAAATCCTCGTCCTCTTCTTCCGGCGCGACGCCAACATAGCGACCGGGCGTCAGGCTCCAGTCGTTGTCCTCGATCTCGGCGCGGTCCACCAGTTTGACGAGCCCTTCCACGTCACGGAGTTTCGCCTCGGGAAATTTCTCGGTCAGCCAGCTGGCTTGGCGGTGGAAGTATCGCACC
>WFRT01000267.1 GCA_015486445.1 Pseudomonadota bacterium
GGCGGGGCCGAACCCGAAGCCTGGAACCTGGAAGCGGCCTACTCCTTTGCAGTAAAGGGTCACGAAACCATCTTCTCGCTGGCCTGGCAGGGCACCGACGAAGCCCTGGCCCTGGAACTGCCGGAAGACCGTTATATGGGCTGTCTGAGCGTCGGTATCATCGAGGGACTGACCTTCTCGCTGGAATATGCCCATGACGAGGACTACAGCAAGGGTGACGGCGGCACCGGCGACAACGCCGACACCGTGACCACCCAGCTGTCACTTGAATTCTGAGTTTTTCCGGGCGCCGACCTCGCGTAACCAGTTCAACCTGGTCTCCTGTTCCTCCAGCCCCCGCTCATCGATGAGCGGCAGGGAGGGAAATCGTTCTATGACGGCCCGGGCGAAAAAGCCCGGGCCGTTTTTTCCTTCAAGGGGCTCGGTATCGCTGCGGTCGGCAAAAAGAGCGGTATCCGTAATACCGCATGAAGGTGACCGGCTTTTGAGAAGGAAACCGGCAACCGGCGGCAGACCGGCCAGGAAACTGCGGCTGAAATTTTCCATCTCCCGGGTCAGGTCCCGGCCGCTGGCCGGCTGCAGCAGGCGGACGGCGTTTCCGGAAACGACCTGTCTGATCGGTTGACGGGGCACCCCCAGGCCGATTTCACATTCCGGGCAGACCGGGATGAACCGCAGCCCCGTTTTCAGCCCGGCCACCGTCTCCGGGAAAAGTTCGGCTCCGTTCCAGCGGCAGCGGCCAAACCCGAGACAACGGCTGACCACGATCAGGGGCCTGGAACTATCCTCTTTCAACCGGCCACACTCCATACCATCCTCCTGCCTTCCATCCGAGGCCCCGGTTGCCAGGTTATCGACTTTCTGCTAGTAACACAGAGACCATATACCTGTCGACAACCATCGGAACAACTAAAAAACCATGCCCGAAACCTATCATCCCCCCCCTTTTTTCCGCAACCCCCATCTCCAGACCATCTACCCGACACTTTTACGCCGGGTTGGCGGAGTGGTTTACAAGCGGGAAAGAATAGACACTCCGGATGAAGATTTCCTCGACCTTGACTGGATTCGCCGGGGAGCAAAAAAACTGCTCATCATCAGCCACGGCCTGGAAGGAGATACGCAGCGGGCCTACGTCAAGGGCATGGCGAGAGCGGCCCGGCAGCGAAACTACGACATCCTGGCCTGGAATTTCCGCGGCTGCAGCGGGGTTCCGAATCTCAGGCCCAGGCTCTATCACAGCGGCTCCGACGATGACCTCGACACAGTAATCCGGCATGTATTCGCCCATTATGACTATCACGAAGTCCGGCTGGTCGGCTTCAGCATGGGGGGCAACATCAGCCTGGTCTATCTTGGCCGGCGGGGGGAAAAGGTTGATTCGCGGATCAAAGGCTGTGCGGTCTTTTCGGTTCCCGGCAACCTGGCTGACTGCAGCCGGGCCCTGGCCCGGCCCGAAAACCGGGTTTACATGAAACGCTTCCTGCAGCTTCTCCACGCCAAGGTCAAAGCCGGACAGGCCGCTTTCCCGGAACTTATCAACGACCGGGACTACCACCTGATCCGGGATTTTTATGATTTCGACAATCGCTACACCGCCCCCCTGCACGGCTTTAAGAATGCCGAGGACTACTGGCGCCAATGCAGTTCCGCCCGTTTCATTCCCGGCATCCGCGTCCCGACCCTGCTGGTCAGCGCCCGGGATGACCCCTTTCTCGGCCCCGGCTGCTACCC
The DNA here is from genome assembly GCA_015486445.1 of Pseudomonadota bacterium. Taxonomy (GTDB): domain Bacteria; phylum Desulfobacterota; class Anaeroferrophillalia; order Anaeroferrophillales; family Tharpellaceae; genus JAADEO01. The sequence goes on from WFRT01000267.1 coordinate 1,735, forward strand.
CTTCCGGGAAGCCGCGGCCAACCCCTGCTTTCACCTCGAGACTCCGGCCCACGGGGGGCATGTCGGATTCGTCTCTTTTAACCGGCAAAAGCTCTACTGGTCGGAAAAACGGGCCCTGGATTTTTTCGCCGGCCCCGGTGTCTGAGCTGAACCCCAGGCTTTGCCCTTCCCCGGTCGGCAAAGGGCAAAGATAGACAAGCCGGCCCGTTAATGATATGCAGGTACTTAAATTGCCGGGCGGCAAAAACCCGGACCATGATTTGAACAACCTGGCTGGCAACTGATCGGGTCGTCCTGATGCAAAGCGAAAATAGCTTTTTTTCTTCCCGCCGACAGGAGTGGCTGTTTATCCTGCTGCCCCTCCTTGGGCTCGGGCTGGGACTGCGCCTGCTGGTTTTTTCCCACGCCAGGATGATCAACCCGGACGGGATGGTCTACATCCTGCAGGCCAAGGCTCTTTACCTGCAGCAGAGCGACAAATTTCTTGCCGTCTATCCCTGGCCGACCAACCTGGCTTTTTTCCTGGCCGGAGCCTATCGTCTGGTCGGAGACTGGATACTTGCCGGCCGCCTGGTTTCCCTGCTTTTCAGCCTCGCCACCATCATTCCGCTTTACTTCTTTCTGCGCCTCTATACGGCCCGGCTGACCGCTGCCGCACTGGTCCTGTTCTACGTCGCTTCACCGGCCTTCGTCGAGTTCTCCAGTCAGATTCTCCGGGGCCCCGAGTTCTGGTTCTTTCTCTGCTCCGGCCTCTGGGGCTACGGCCGCATCCAATCCTTA
>WFRT01000268.1 GCA_015486445.1 Pseudomonadota bacterium
CTGCCGATCCACGAGATCGAAGCCGGGCTCAAGGCCCCGCTGAAAAAACGTTTTCTCGGCACCCACTTTTTCAACCCGCCCCGTTACATGAAGCTTTTAGAGATCATCCCCGGGCCCGAAACCGATCCCCAAGTGGTCGAATTCATGACCCGCTTTGCCGAGGAGAAACTCGGCAAAGGGGTGGTGCCCTGCAAGGACGTACCCAATTTCATCGGCAACCGGATCGGGGTTTTCGACATCGCCAACGCGATTACCATCATGCAGGAGATGGAACTGACGATTCCCGAGCTCGATGCCATTATCGGCAAGGCCCTGGGCCGGCCTGGAACCGCGATCTGCGGCACCATGGACCTGGTCGGCCTCGACATCGGGGTCCACGTCATGCAGCACCTTTACGAGGCGGTGCCCGACGACGAAATGCGCGATCTCTACAGGATCCCCGAATTCATGATGAAAATGCTGGAAAACAAGCAACTCGGCAACAAGACCCGCCAGGGCTTCTACAAGAAGACCAAGGATGAAAAGGGCAGGCGGGTCAAGCTGGTTCTGGACTACAAGAGCGGCGAATACGTCTCTCTGCAGAAACCCCGCTTCGCCGAACTCAAGGAGGCCCGCAAGGTGCCGGGCGGCTTTGCCGCCGGGGTCCGCTACCTTTTCGAGGTGCCGGGCCGGGTCGGCGACGTGGTGCGGACCTACCTGAGCCGCAACTTCATTTACGCCGCCAACCGGATTCCCGAGATCTGCGACCGGCTCGACGCCATCGACAACGCCATGAAGTGGGGCTACAACCACAAGATGGGCCCCTTCGAACTCTGGGACGTGGTCGGGCTCGAAAAGAGTCTTGAAGTTTTCAAGGGGCTTGGGCTTGAGGTGCCGAAGAAGATTACCGAAATGGTCAAGGCCGGCCACGAGAGCTTCTACCGCAGGCAGGAAGACGGCCTGTATGTCTACGATTTTTCCAGCCGGGACTATGTCAAAATCGAGGAAAATCCCAAGATCATCCTGCTGCCTGCCTTGAAGGAGAGAAACCGGGTGGTGGCGGAAAACCCCGGGGCGACGATGTACGATCTCGGTGACGGCATCGCCGGGGTCGAGTTCCATACCAAGATGAACGCCATCGATGCCGATGTCGTCGGCATGCTCAACCAGGCCTGCGAGCTTGTCGAAAAGGACTTTGCCGGCCTGGTAATCGCCAACCACGGCCGCAACTTTTCCGTCGGGGCCAATCTCTACAACGTTTTCGTCACCATCCAGAAAGGCGACTGGGACATCCTCGAGGAGATGGTCAAAGGCTTCCAGGACTGCAACATGCGGCTCAAGTATCTCGAAAAACCGGTGGTCGTGGCCCCGGCCGGAATGGCCCTGGGCGGCGGCTGCGAAATTTCGATGCACGGGGCCTGCTGCCTGGCCGCGGGTGAAACCTACATCGGCCTGGTCGAGGTCGGGGTCGGGGTGATCCCGGCCGGTGGCGGCACCAAGGAATTGATGATCCGGGCGACCGAGGGAATCCCCGACGGCTGTGTTGCCAACGGTCTCAATCTCCAGACCTACTACCAGAAAATTTTCGAAACCATCGGCATGGCCAAGGTTGCGACCAGCGCCGTCGAGGCCAAGGAGTTCGGCTTCATCCGCAAGCATGAAAAGATTGTCTTAAACCGCGATTTCCAGATTCACGAGGCCAAGCAGGTGGCCCTGGGACTTTCCCGCTTCTACCGCAAGCCGGAACCGGTCATGGTGCCGGTGATGGGGGAAAACTTCAAGGGCATGATCGGCGCCGTACTTTATAACATGAAGGCCGGCAACTACGTTTCCGACTATGATGTCCATGTCGCCAACAAGCTGGCCCACATTCTGGCCGGCGGCGACTGCGCCGAGGGCACCTACGTTTCGGAACAGCTGCTGCTCGATCTCGAGCGGGAAGCCTTCATGAGCCTCTGCGGCGAGAGCAAGACCCAGGACCGGATCATCTACATGCTCAAAAACGGCCGGCCGCTGCGGAACTAGCTGCGGGCGGCGATGGTTATTCTCGATCCAGGTTGTTGAATTTTACCGATACAGGAGATACATTATGTCTGATGCCGTAATCGTGGCGACCGTGCGCAGTGCCGGTGGCCGGTACAAGAAAGGGGGCCTGGCGCATACCCGGGCCGACGAAATTGGGATCCAGGTCCTGAAAGGACTGCTTGAGCGGGTACCGGAGCTCAAACCGGAGGAGATCGACGACGTGGTCTGCGGCTGCGCCTTTCCCGAGGCCGAGCAGGGCATGAACATGGGGCGGGTCATCGCCCTTGGGGCGGGCCTGCCGATTACCGCCAACGGCGTGGTGGTCAACCGTTTCTGTTCTTCCGGTCTCCAGGCGATTGCCGACGCCACCGCCAAGATCCGGGCCGGCTGGGCCGATGTCGTGATCGCCGGCGGGGTCGAGGCGATGAGTCACATTCCGATCGGGGGCTGCATCTTTCGCCCCCACCCGGAGTGGGGCGAACTGCCCAACACCTATGTTTCGATGGGGGTGACGGCCGAAAACGTGGCCGAAGAGTTCAAGGTTTCACGCGAAGACCAGGACAAATTTGCCGTCGAAAGCAACCGCCGGGCCCACGAGGCTAACGAAAACGGCACCTTCGCCAGGCAGATCATACCGCTTGAGGCCTGGCATTACACGACCGATGAGCGCGGCCGGCGGATCAAGACCCGGCGAACCTTCAAGGTCGATGACGGGGTGCGCTGGCCGACGACAATGGAAGGCCTGGCCAAGCTCAAATCACCGTTCAAACAGGGCGGCGTGGTGACCGCCGGCAACTCCTCGCAGATGACCGACGGCGGGGCGTTCAGCCTCCTGATGAGCGCCGAAAAGGCCAAGGCCCTGAAACTCAAACCGATCGCCCGGCTTACCAACTTCGCGGTGGCCGGGGTCCGGCCCGAGGTGATGGGCATCGGTCCGGCGGTGGCGATTCCCAAAGTTCTCGACCAGGCCGGCCTCAAGAGCTCCGACATCGATCTTTTCGAAATCAACGAGGCCTTCGCTTCGCAGTGCATCTACTCCCTGCGGGACGCCAAGCTCGAAAAGCGCTACTGGAATGGCGACATCAATCCCCACGGCGGGGCCATCGCCCTGGGGCACCCCTTAGGCTGCACCGGGGCCAAGCTCACCACCCAGCTGCTCTACGAACTCGAAAACCGCAAAGCCAGACGCGGGATCGTTTCAATGTGCATTGGCGGTGGCATGGGCGCGGCCGGAATCTTTGAGATGATGTAAAGACATGAATTGGTCACCGGGGCCGGGCTCGACAGCCGTCGAGCCCGGCCCCGGTTTGAAGTTTTCCTTGTGGTTTTGTAACCATTCAGCCGCATACGGGGTCGGGCGCGGCTTTTCTTCGCTAGGCGTTAAGA